>JAFWRL010000293.1 GCA_017520105.1 Fibrobacter sp. | reverse complement strand
TCTTTGCAAATTTTTTAAGAATCTTTGCTATGGCAAACGAAGATAACGTAATTATTATGATTGCAAACATTAAAGTTGAATTCATAAATTCTCCGTTTAGAATAAATCCAACGTGCTGTCCAGATAAATTTCTTCGCGAACCCTGAGCTGGTGCTCTTGCTTAGTCATGTAATAAAGCAGAAATTCCAAGATGAGGGCACTGCCGAGGCTGCGGCCTTCAATTTTGAAATGTCGGAATCCTGCGGGGGCGTACACGTTCCGGATGTCGTCAATTCCGATGAAGCCTGGATTCTTCATGGCATCGGAGAAACGGTAACCCCTTTGGGATGTGGGCGAGACGCATTCGTGGTCTTCGCAATTTTCGCCGAGGCTTTTCTGGCTCACATTCTCGTAGCATTTTTTGCGGTCGGGGCATCCGAACCAGCAGCATTCATTGCACAAAAATTCGACCTTTTGCTTTTGCGCATCTGTGAGAGCATTCAATTTGTCGAATTGCTTGTTCAGGCGGAAGTCCGGCACCACATAGCGGAATTCTTCGCGGTTCAGCTCTGCTTTGAACTGCTCGAAGTTTGTGATGACTTTTGTTGTCGAGGAGACAAAGTAATAATTGGGGTACTTGGTTTTGATGTAATTCAGTAACAGGTCGGAATGAATGATGATGCCGTTTTGAACCGCGCACGTTTCTTTTGCATCGGGATTCTCGCTTTTGCCTTGGCCTGCGCGGCCTCCATCGGACGTTGTTCCGTCCATAGATGCATTGCCAATTTCAAACATTTCGCACAACTTATTACACTTTCTATCGGCGAGGTGTTCTTCGCGAATCAATGAATTGCTGAAAGTGAGCCGTGCAGGAATTCCGTATTCCTTCATGAGTTTCGCGACTTTTTGTGGCTCTGCTTCGCCGAAACCGACGCGCCCGCCTCCCCAAATGCAGTCGATTGGCGCGCCGTAAATAGAACCGATTTCGCACCAATCGTAAAAATATTCCCGGTGCTCGCGGAATAGCGGCAGAAACGCCTTGTACAAGTCGTAAAATTCAAATAGCCCAGGGAGGTGATAGTAGATTTTCATTTTGCTTCTTGATGAATATACCTTATTTGGGATGAACTTGCAAGTCTAGAAAGAAATGTGGAAAGGTTGGATTAAATTCTAAATTTTTACTTATATTTAGAACATTCTAGTATCATAGGAGATTATATGCGTACCTCTATTTCAGTCTTTATTTTTTCCCTGATGATGTTTTGGGGCTCGGCTATTGCTCAAAATAGTTCTTTTGATAGCTATGTGTCCGATGACAACGTTTCGGCAGCAAGTGAAACTGCACAACTTAGCAAATCACAAAAGGGAAAAATTGTGCATGTCGAAAAGAAGTGGTTTATCGGTGATACGGAGGTGCCTCCTGAAGCAGTCGTTGCTGCGTTGAATTCTAATCCTGAAGCTGCGGACGAATATGGTACAGGAAGAATATTCTATTATCCGGGCCTGATTTTGGGTGGTGTCGGCGGTTTTGCTGTGGGTTATGGAGTTGTGGCATGGATTAGAGGTGAAGATTATGGCATGCCGCTTACATTAGGCGGTGTGGGCGTTGTCGGAATAGCTCTTTTGCTGGGATATATTTCCGGTAATTACACGGATTCGGCGATTGAAATTTACAACAAGAGCTTGAGTGCCGAGTCTGCGTTCAAGATTGAACTTGTGCCTACTGTGCAGGGCGGTGTTGCGCTTGCTTTCGTTTTCTAGAATTTATTTGTAAAATAAAAGGGCAATTCGCTTTTGTGCGGATTGCCTTTTTTTGTTGCTAAAATCGACTCAGACGAATTTTATTTCTGCCTTAGTATCGCACGGAGTTCGTCTGCTGCTTTTTGCAAGTCGTCATTGATAATCGTGTATTCGTACTTGCCCTTGGTCTTTGCAAATTCGATTTCCTTCTTGGCGTTTGCGAGACGGAGCTGGATAACTTCTTCGCTGTCGGTGCCGCGGCCGCGGAGACGGCGTTCCAGTTCTTCATCACTCGGAGGCATAATGAAAATGCCTGTTGCGTCAGGATAGACCTTGTCGAAGTTGATTTTCCCGAAAACATCGATGTCGAACAGCACACGGTTTCCTTCGGCGAGGGTCTTCTCGACAAAGCTCTTGGGTGTTCCGTAGTAGTTGCCGTGAACCAGATTGTACTCGACCAGAGCGTCGTCCTTAATCATCTGCTCGAATTCTTCCTTGGTCTTGAAGAAATAGTGGACTCCGTCTATTTCTCCTTCACGCGGTTTGCGTGTTGTTGCGGAGATGGAATACTTGATGTCCGGAAAGTCCTTGATGACAAGATCTTTGAGAGTGGTCTTGCCTGCGCCGCTGGCGGCACTCATAACGAAAAGCTTGTTTTTCATAGTTAAGTTCAGTAATTACTCTATATTCACTTTTGTATTGTCATGCCCGCAAATGCGGGCGCCTCCTTTAACTTAAAAAATTCCTAGCAAGGAGATTCCCGATTAAATCGGGAATGACAATACTAAATGCGTTAATTCCGAAATTCGAAATCCGAATTATTTCTTGTCTTCGATGTACAGCGGGCGCTGCTTGACTTCGTCATAGATGCGGCCGATGTATTCGCCGAGGATGCCGATAGTCAGAAGTTGCACGCCGGCAAAGAACACGATGGCGGTCATGAGCGATGCCCAGCCGGGAACCGTTGTCGCAGGGGAGAGGAACTTTTCGAGAATCGACCAGACGAACACGCCGAAACCGACAATCGTTGCTATAAGTCCCAGGTAAAAACTGATTTTGAGCGGAGCGGAACTGAATCCAGTGATACCGTCGAATGCAAGTCGCATCATTTTCTTGAGCGGATATTTCGACGTGCCTGCGGTGCGTTCGGCGCGGTCGTACTTGACGCCAATCTTCTTGAAGCCTACCCAGCACACTAGCCCGCGCAAGAAACGACTGCGTTCCGGCAGGTTCTTGAGCTGATCGACAACGCAACGGTCCATGAGTCTAAAGTCACCGGTGTCAGGCGGAATGTCGATACTTGTGAGTCTGCCAATCAATCGGTAGAAGCAGAACGCCGTAAAGCGTTTGAAGAGTGTTTCGCCTTTGCGCTTGTTGCGCTGGGCATAGACGACTTGGTAGCCTTCACGCCATTTTTCCATCATTACCGGGATGAGACTTGGCGGATCTTGCAAATCTCCGTCAATAATCACGACGGCATCGCCCTGAGCGTGGTCGAGACCGGCGCTGAATGCCGCCTGGTGCCCGAAGTTACGGCTGAAGTTGATAACCTTGTTGTTCGGCGTTGTCGGGAGCAGTTCTTCTAGGATTTCGCGAGTGCGGTCTTTGGAACCGTCGTTTACGAAAATGAGTTCGTGCTCAATGTCCTTGAGTTCTTCTTCTAGGACGCGGAATGTTTCCGCGACAATTTCTTCTTCGTTAAAAACAGGAATGATTACTGATAAAAGCATGTTTCTCTCTTCTAATCAAGGCATTAATACCGGGTTAAGTATATCGATGTGGGCGCAGTTAATACTTTCCTTGGGTGTTGTCTTGATGGTCAGTTTCTGTACTCCGGTAATGTCCGCTTCAATTTTTTGGAGTTCTCCATTCTTAAAGAACGGGGTCTTTGTAAGTGTTTTCCCGTCACCGAGAATTTCGATGGCTACGCCTTCGCTACACAGTGATTCATCATCAAGTCCGGCGTAGAACTTGATTTTCGAGAATTTTTTGTCGATGTTGAAAACCGTCGTGGAAGATGCGTGAATGCCAAAACCATTTGCATAGCGTTGACCGTTCACGTTGAACTTGTTGCCATCAATGCTTTCGTTCTTGTGCATCTTGCCCCATTCTTGCTGGTGGCTCTCGATGGGAAAGTCGGTGAGAGCGATAACACCGTTGACTTCGTGAAAGAAGAATTTTGAAATGTCGGCAACATTGCTCTTGGTTGCCATGTCTTTTACGACATAGTGCACTTGGTTGAATCCAGGTTGCAATTTTTCGACGTTGATTTCGTTGCTGTACGAATTGGAAAGGTAAGGTGTAACGGTAATCGGCTCGTCATTTAGGCTGAGTGCGAAAACCCAATTGGCTGTGGCCTTGCCTTTTTGCTTGAGGTCATATTTTATTCTCAATGCGTTGACCTTGGTTTCTGCCGAATCAGCGGGAATGATTTCCAAGTTGCTTGTCGTAATAATTTTTTCGGGATTGTAGTTCTTGCGGCCGTTGAACTTTGCGATTTGAACCCAGTAGTTGTTTGTAATCAAGATGTTCTTGATGCCGGTCATGTCCATCTCGCGCTCGAACACGTCGCAGGTCGATGCAATGCGGTGTTCCACAGCCTTCTTATGGTACGTTTGGCTGTCCCAGCAGTCTAGTCCACGGATGTAATAGACTTCGCCCTTGTACTTTTCGATGAGGTCTTTCATCTGGGAATCGCTCATCTGGCGTGCGTTGTCGTAATGGATAGACGATATGCCGTAACCGACGAAGTGCCATGGACGACCGTAAATAAAGAAGCGGTCCGCCTTCGGCTGTTCCTTGAGCCATCCGAGAATTTCGTGTTCTTCGATGGTCAAGTGATTGCGGTTGTACATGATGTTATTGTTAAAGTCTTTTTTGTAATGGAACGTCCAGCCTGTAAAGGCGAGCGCGACAATCAGCATGGCAATAATGGCGTTTTTGCTGTTCTGTTCCGTGCTCCCGGTCGGGGTCACAAAATACTGGACCATGTGCGTGATGGGGAGGGCTGCGACAAAGGCCATCGACGGGAGCATCACGAGGCTGTAGCGCTGGTTGATTTCGATGCTGAAATCGCCAGAAACGTTTTCGAGAATCACGTATGTCTGGAGATGGTACAAAAGCAGGAATGCGAGAATCTTGAGGTAATAGAAATCTTTTTTCCGGGCATCGTTGATGGCGCGGAATACAAGGTAAATAGCGCCGAGAGCGAACAGGTAGTTAAAGTAGCTGAGGAACGGGTTCTCGAGTTCTCCGTTGCTCTTGAGTGGCTTGGTCATCACTTCCCAGTTCTTGGCGAGGTCTTCAAAGAAATGCCCGTGCGCCTGGAACTCGCCACCCTGGAATCCGAATCCCTGGAAGTAGCTGATGGTGAGGAGCACCGGAACCGAGAAGAACGAAAGCGTGACGAAGAAAACGGGAGCCTTGCTGCTTTTTTGGTCGAAAAGTTTCGGGAGCGCGAATAGGATGAATGCAAAAAGGCAGAAGATGGTTTCTTGACGGGTCTGCGCAAAGAAAGCGAGAATGAGGGCGAGAAGCGCCCAGTGCTTGACGGTGTTTTTGTCGTAGGCCCACTTGAATACAAGGAGCGAAAGCGCGGAGAGGAAAATGTAGAGCGGCTCGACGGACATGGCGCGGAACTGGAACAGGACTGTCGGTTGTAGAGCCATGAGGAGCGACGCGAAAAAGGCCAGGAGCGGCTGTCTGGTCCAAGCGACTATCGCAAGGAACATGAGCAAGAAGGAGAGTGGCAACATCGCGAACTCGGCTGTGAAAATCCAGCGGAGGTCCGTGCCGAACAGCGGCATGCCGAGATAGTAGAGGAACGATAGCCCTTTAGTCTTGAAACTGTTGGAGGTCGATTTGCAAGTGAGTCCGCCATTTTCGAATTCGCCCTGGTTACAGGTACCCGATTCGTGATTGTAATACATGTTCTGGGCGACGGACATGAACACGCTCTCGTCGCTCTGCACGCGGTGGCGGGCTTCGATTTGCGTCCCTGCGAAGATAGATACCGCGACCGCAAACACGAGCACCATGATGCTCACGGATTTTTCGGGGAGGATACCCTTAATCCATTCCCTGAAGTCCTTGCTCAAAAGGCAGAAAAGTATGATTCCTGCAATGAGCTGGACCCCAAAAAGTGGGAGGGGGAGGTTCAGGTCCAGTTGTTGGATGGTATCCCTGTGCTTTATGTTTGGCGCAAGGTATATCAGGAAGGGAATGGCGATTGAAACAACAAGGCCCACGATTGTTCCGGGGTGGGCCATATTCTTGAGTAGTTGATTAATAAAAGATTTCATGAGTTAAATATAAATAAAGCGAAATTATCTATTCAACCTTGTTTTTTCTTTCGTGCGTTAGTTCGAAACCTACCGAGAGCTGGAGCCCTAGGCGGCCTGCAGAAACGCGGAACATGGTATCGCGGTCGCTAAACGATTTTCGCACGGAGGAGTAGTTGTAGTTCACTTCGAGACCGAAATGGTATGGCAAAAGAATTCCGACGCCGACATTTGCAAAATAATGGAATGGACGTTCCCACCAACTTCCGTCATTTGTCAGGGGAGCCATTGTTCCCACTCTTGTTGTTACATATGGAATGACAGGCCATTCTTTATGATACGCTCCAAAGGAAATTCTACCCCAAACTGGCAAGAACGCGGGCGTGATTTCGTGGCTATCTTCTTTCTGGGCGCTCTTGAAACCGAGGCCGAAAGCATAGCGAATAGGCGCAAATTCTGCCAAAAAGAGCATTTCGAATCCACCAACAATCACAAAGTCGGAGTTCCATTCCCTTTCTTCCTTGACGTCTTCGACATCTTTTTTGACGGTGACATCTGTGGAAAATTCATATTGGACTAGTGGTCGAAATTCCAATGCGTTGGCCGTACTGACGATACAAAGAGTGAATAATACAGTTTGTATATATTTCTTTATGAATAATTTCATTATTTTGTCTCTGCAATGATGCAGTATAAATTAGAAAAAATTTGTTAAGGAATTGAAAAAAGTTGTTTTATTTTTGTATTTTTGGATAAAATTTGCTTGGAAGAGGTTAATATGCTACGTTGGACAACGTTGTTTATTCTTTTTTTTACATTTCTAGCCAATGCTGCAGTTGAACATTCAACTGTATTCCCGATAACAGAAACCGCTCAAACTTATAGCGCAAACGACAACTACTATGATTCTGACCGTCCAGGAGTTGTTCGTTTCAGTTATACGCCTACAAAAACAGGCCGCTGCTCGATATCCTCTTCATATTCAACGGATTCGTTTTATCGATACCTTTACTATTATGGAACTGACGATACCTTTTATAGTTATGTTGACTATACGTATGGATATTATACTCTAGATTATAGGTTCTATTGTATAGCCGCTGAAACCTATTACTTTACGGTTTCAATGAGTTCGGCCAGCTACAACTCCTATTATTTTGACATTAAAGCCGAAAATGTCACGACTTACAAAGTCAATGCCGATACGCTTGGCTCCGGCTATGTCTATGTTGGTACATATTCCCGCAATTACGATTCAACTTATACGACCAATGACGCTGTCCCGATAAAGGCTTACACTAGGACGAATACCCGTTTTAAGAATTGGGAAAAGGTTTCGGGAAATTGTTCTATTACGAATGAAAAAGCAGCGCAAACAACCGTGGTTATACAAGGCGATTGCAAGGTCCGTGCTGTTTTTGAGGAAGGCGAAATTTATCCGATCACGAAAGAGGCGAAAAAGTACAATTCATTGGAGCATTACTATTCTGGTTCTCCGTCTAATGGGGTGCGCTTCGCGTTCGTGGCTCCTAAAGACGGTGGGTACGTCATCAAATATAAAAAAGACAGCACGGAATACAGCTACATTAGGCGTTATCGGACGGGGGCGTTTTCTAACTACGATCTCTACAGATCTACAAACGATTCTCTTTCGGATACGCTTGCCCTTATGGCCGGGGATTCCGTCTTTTATCTAGTGACATTCAGCAATACGAGAGATTCTCTGATGTCTTTCAGCATGAGCTACGATACGGTTCCGACCTTCAGGCTTACTGTTGAAAGCTCCTCTCCGAAGTGCTCTACAAGCGTATCTTCGCAAGTCTATCTAAAAAATGCGGTTGCCTATGTTGAAGCTTATGGTCAAAAAGGATACCGTCCCGATGGCTGGACTTTTGTGAGCGGCTCGCATAAGTTTAGCGATTCCTCTGCGTTCAGCATCCGAGATACGATTGTATCGGATACGAAGATTAGATTGGGTTGTAGGGAGGCAAAGCTTATCGATATTTCTAATAAACCGAAGACTTATGTGCCCAATAACGATTTCTATGAAATTTCTCCCAGTAGTGGCATTAGGTTCCGTTACGAAGCCCCGACATCGGGTGTATATGTGCTGCGTTACCAGCCGTATAATCTTTACGGATTGTACCGTTATCACGGTGCTGATTCCACGTTTATGACGAACCGTAGATCGGTTGGTAACACTTCGGCAAAAACTTTCTTTAATATCGCTGCAAATTCGGCTGGAGAAAGGGCCTATACAAGCGTAATTCCCTATTCGAGTATTTATTGGGACGACTCCGTTTCTGTGGTGGTGCTCCAGGCAGGAACCGTCAAAATAGATGGACAGACTAGGATTGATACGCTTGCCGTGGGCGATACCCTGAGTGTTACGGCCACCTTGGATTCCGGCGCTCATTTTAAAAACTGGACTGTGGTGTCCGGAAAAGGTTCGTTTGTTGATGCCTCTCTCTATTCGACAAGCTTTATTCTTGAAGAAAACGCTTTGATAAAGCCTGTGACATCGACATTGCCGCTCTATGAATTGACCGAAGATTTTAAGGGCTATACTTTTAAGGATAATAGCACGCAATCGAGGAGCAATATCTATGGCATCCGTACTTATTTGAAAACAACGACAGCCGATTTCTACGTTGTACAGATGAAAACGAAAAACTCGGCGTATATATACAACTACACGACTGATTCTTCGTTCTTCTCTTATGGCCGCACGTATTGCTCTATGGGGGAATGCCGGGTTTTTGTATCTGCCAATGCGGACCAAAAACGGTATTTCCAATTTGTTCAGTTTACGCAGTCTTATTTAGGTGATTCTGTTTGGGTGAGGGCTGTAAAAACGGTAAAATTGCGGGCAGATACTTCAGGTGTTGGGTATGCGTATGTGGGTTCGTCTTCCCGTAACTACGACTCCACTTACATCGCCGGAGATACGGTTCTTATAAGGGCTTCGACTTCTACTGTTGGCAGCAAGTTCAACAAGTGGAGTGTAGTTTCGGGCTCTTGCAAGATTATCGATTCGACAAAGGCTTCCACTTATGTCATTCCTAATGGGGATTGTACAGTTAAGGCTCATTTTATTGCAGGCACCGTTTACAAAATTACGGATGTGGCCACAAAATATTCGCCTGTTGACAATTATTATTCAATATCGCCCACTTATGGCGTAAGGTTCTCCTTTGTCGCCCCGACGAGTGATTCCTATACGTTTGTTTTCACCAGTGTCGATATGCCGATGATTATTGAACGCTATTCGACAAGCGCATTTAGTTCTTATGTGACAAGGACTGTTAGTGTAATGTCTAGGTTTGATCCGCTTACTCTTTCTGCTGGGGATTCCGTGTTCTATATCGTGAGGGCTAGTAGCTATATAGACACAACGAAATCTTTCTGGGTGAGCTATTCACAGTCTAAAATCGGTATTAAGTTGACTACGGATGGTCATGGTAAGGCTTTGCCTGATTCGGGGTATTCGTCGGCCTGGAGCGGAGCGGCATACCCTATTACGGCCGAGGCTGATTCGGGGTACCGTTTTGACCAGTGGACGTTTGATTCGGGTAAAGGAACTATTGATGCTCCGAATTCCATAAAAACGGTTGTTTCTGCAACGGAATCCGTGACGATAAAGGCCCGGTTTAAACGTGGTGAAATTTATGAGCTTACCAGTAAAGAAGATATCTACAATTTCCAGACGCACCATTTTTCCGAAAAAGAAAAGGGTACGGTCTTGTTTAGCTGGACTCCAAGTGATACTAATCATTATTTGTTGAAACTGGATTCTGTTCAGGGAAAATATTCGTATTATGGGACGGATTCTCGTTTCTCTGTTGAGGAAGGTAGTTATGAACTCCATGGTGGTGTTACTTATATACATCTTCAGGGAAAACCTGGTAAAACCTATTACATTTCTATCACCGATTCTGTAAAGACTGAATCTCGCAACAAGAACTTCACGACACAGCTAATCGTTCCAAGAGTCTTGTTTGTCGAATCGACTCGAGGACGTGCCGTCCCATCGGATTATGTCTATGTCGCTCCGGGGGTCGATACGGCTGTGTATGCCATACCTTATGGCGGGTTCATATTTGATTCGTGGAGCCTAGTTTCCGGTACAGCAACGATTGACAAACCGTCAAGTCCTGAAATTAGGGTTGAACCGCAATCGGACTATAGCCATATCAGGGCCAACTATGTTTTTGATTCGACTACGGTTCCCGAACTGAAAATTACAAATCTCGACTTGAGCAACCATCCCGGCATCTGTGCTCAAGTATCTGTTGTTGACCAAAAGAACGGAAGGCCAATCGTGGGCTTGGATTCATCGGATTTCGTCCTGTTCCAGGACAGTGCTTCTGTGTCTGCGCAAGCGACGACGGTTCTAAGCTACACTGGCGTATCTGTTGCGTTGGTGGTCGATGAAAGCAGCTCTATGTTAACCAACGACCGAATTGGGGAGGCGAAAAAAGCAATCCGTCAGTTTATCAACGAAATGGGCCCTTATGACAGGACTGCGATTGTCGGCTTTGATGGTGGTTCAAGTACAACCGTTCATCAAACAATGACTTCGGACAAGTCGCTTCTTTTAGCGGCTGTGGATAGGCTTAGTGCTACCGGTACCACGAATATCAATACTGGTGCGAAGGTCGGTGTTGAACAGGTTGTCGGCGAGACTAACCCGACGGCTGTGATTGTCTTCTCGGATGGCTTGAACTTGTCCGAGAACGTGACTACCGCTCAGGTGGCGGAACTTTCAAAGAGCTTGGGTACGAATGTCCATACGATTGCCGTCGAAACGACAACGAATACCACTTTGAAGGAATTGGCGGATGCGACAGGCGGTTCCTATACGGAAGCGCCGAGCGCCTCGCAGCTGACGGGAATATATACGAATATCCGTAGCGTAGTGCAGTCGCGTTATGTTCTTTGCTACCAGAGCCCGGATGCTGTTTGGAACGGCGACACGCACACGGTAGAAGTCAAAACGAAGTTCTTGGACAAGACTGCCTCCGATACGGCTTACTGGGATGAAGGCAACCCGCCGCCTGTTGTTGAATTGACTCCTTCGACTTGGAATTTGGTAGGGGTTGAACAGCCGCAAAATAAGAGCCTGACGATTGATGTCTATGTGTATTCCAAGACTGGAGTTACAGATGTAAAGCTCTATTTCAGAAATGTGAAGTTGTCGAACGGCTCGTTTAAATCATATACGATGACTCGAGAAAACGATAGCTTGTGGCGCTATGTGATTCCCGATAGCTTGGTACAGTACCCGGGTATAGATTTCTACGTAGTGGCCACGGATTCTAATAGCTTGACCGGGAAGACTCCGGCGGTAGCGAACCCGTCGAAAGAACCTTATACGATTCCTGTCAAGAACGACGTGCCCGTTGTCAAGATGGATTCGCTTGCTTGTGTCGATACTGTAGGTGGTTTCGGCTTGCTGCGCTTTACGATTACCGATGACGATAAGCTTGATCATGCGATATTCTACTACAAGGATACCACGGCGGTTCTCTTTGAAGAACTTGCGATGACCGAGGCTAACGGGTATTGGACTGCGTCTGTTCCGTCCAGTGCGTTTGAACGCGAAATCGTTGAATTTTATGTCCGTGCTGTTGATGGTGTAGGGGCTTCGACTCGCTGGCTTATGAAACAGAATACGCGGATTACGGCTTGTGCTCCGAAAATCGTTGCGGATGTTCCGGATATCATCAAGATTGTGAATGTAAATTCCGCCGAAGATAGGATTGTAATCGAAACGGACAAGTTGAATCTGACCTTGGTTACCGAAGACTTCACGGATTCGGTCGATACGGTCCAGGCGAAACTTTCCTGCCTTGTTTCGGGCGATGTCGAAAGGAACATTAATCTTGTTGAAACGCGTCCCGGATACTTTGAAACGCCTAACCCGATTTTAAAGGAAAATGGTTCTGCTGTTAAAGGCGATGGCGTTATTTCGTGTATTGGTCGCGATACACTTGTCGCTGAATACATGGACCCGCTTTACGGCACTTATGCGCGTGATACCGTGGCTCTGAAGCATGCTGTTGATGATATCCCGGATACAATCAGAATTGTGAATGCGGATTCGACGCAGGAAAGGATTTCTATCGAAACGGAAAAGCTGAATCTGACTCTTGTGACCGAAGATTTTACGAACAAAGTCGATACTGTTCAGGCAAGGCTTTCCTGCCTTATTTCGGGCGATGTCGAAAGGAACATCAACCTCGTTGAAAAACACTCCGGTTATTACGAAACGCTCAAACCGATTTTGAAGAACGAAAATCCTGCCGATAGGGATGATGGTAAGATTTCGTGTGTTGGCCGCGATACTCTTGTCGCAGAATACGTGGACCCGCTTTACGGCACCTATGCGCGTGATACTGTGGTTCTAGAACATTATGTTGATGATGTCCCGGATACCATCAGGATTGTGAATGCTGACGAATCTGTGATATCTATTGAGCGCGAAACGGAAAAGCTGAATTTGACTCTTGTGACGGAAGATTTCTCAAAATCGACGGATACGGTAAAGGTCAAGCTTTCGTGCCTTGCTTCGGGCGATGTCGAAAACAACATTAAACTCGTAGAAAAGAGCTCCGGTTTTTACGAAACACGCAAGCCCATTTCGAAGAATGAATATGAGGCCAAGATTGACGATGGCAAAATTTCGTGTACTGGCCGCGATACACTTGTCGCTGAATACAAGGACCCGCTCTACGGCACTTATGCACGTGATACGGTAGCTATCATCAGGGATTCCGTTGAATTCGGCTACAAGTTCCTGGATAAATCTGGCAAGAATGACCTCGATTCTGTTGAAACGGGTGATTCTACCAAGTTCCGTATCCGAGTGACTTCGTACAGCGAGTCTATTCATGTCAAAGATACTCTGAAGGTGTTGTTGCTGACAGATAAGGGGGATTCGTTGTGGGTGAAAGCTATAGAAACGGATGTTTACTCATCTACGTTTGAATACACAGGAACGTTCCACTTTGCTTATGATAAAAGCGAACTTGAAAGCTCTAGACTCGATGCGTTGTTTAATTTGGAATCCACTAAGAATCGCGTCATTATCACTGCTAAAGTCAAGGGCGATAATCTGGGGAAGAAACGGGATTCTCTAGTCATCTTCTCGGATTACATTGCCGCAGACTATGCCGAAATTTACGATACCAATAAAGACGGCAAGGCCGATTCTATCCGTGTTCACTATATCGCTAAGAACAAAGATGGAATCGAAGGAATCGACACCCTGTATTGGAACAAGGCGGGTGGCACATGGCGCAGTATCGCCAAGAAAAAATTCCGTGAGGTGAGCAAAGGCTCCTGGTTCGAGGCTAATATCAAGGAACCGTTTGATTACGGTGCAACAGCCCCAGATGCGAACGAACCATATCTCAGGTTGACCAGGCCCAAGGGAGGTTTCTCGCAAAAGGTGAAAATCAAGGATAAAATCGGCGCTGTTCCGGTAAAGGCGGTGAAACGCCCTGGGATGATTTCGGTCGAGGACTATATGGAATGCTCGAATGATGTGCCGCCGGATACGTTGGAAATTACTATGTCTGAACCTGTCAAGAATAGTGGCAAGGAAGAAAGCGGGAAAAAGGCTGCTTGGCGTAAATTGTTCACCTATTCGGCAGATTGCAAGGATACAAATGATTATTCTCTGAATATTACGAAAATGCTCAAAAAGGATTCGGCAGGCCTTGTTTGGTCGTTTGTTCTTGGAGACCACAACATCATGACGGATAATTGCATCCGGACTAACCCCAAGTCGTCTTATATCGATGCCCAAAAGAACTCTATGGGACATGGTGGGGTGAAAATTGAAGGCGGTAACGGCAACCTGTACTTGTACGAGGTTGTGGCTACTCCTGCGGTGAGCGGTATTGAATCGAAGGCTGAATGGATTGCTCCAAAGAAGCATGAATGGAGCCGTGTCCCGGATACGCTTTCTGTGATTCGAGTCGCCAGTATCATGCCCTATAAGGCTTATGTGAATATCTATGACGGGTACTCGAACATGGTGGCGTCGTTCACGAGGGAATTCGGTGAAAAGGGTGAAATGAAGGAAGAAATCCGTGGCAATGATGAAAATCATGCCAAGGTTGGGTTCCTGCACTGGAATAACCGTTCCGATGAAGGCCGTAAGGTGGGTACCGGAGTCTATATCTGGCGTATCGATTTCAAGTTCAAGGACGGCCATTCCGAGTCCCGGTTGGTCAAAACGGGCGTGAAAAGAAAGAAATAAGCTAGTTTTATATTTAAAACCTTGAGAGGGGTTCATAAAAAAACTAAATTTGGGTCGCTTATTTCATGGGCGGCCCTTCGCCCTTTCATTCGAAAGTGAGGTTAAAAAAGTGGAAGACAGGTTAGTTACAAAAGCAGCTGACAACGTCCGTATTCTTTCTGCCGCAATGGTGCAGAAGGCCAAGTCCGGGCATCCGGGTGGAGCCATGGGCGCTGCCGATGCCATTACGCTTTTGTTTGCCGAATTTTTGCGCTTCGATCCGGACGACGCCGAATGGATGGCTCGCGATCGTTTCTTTATGGATCCGGGGCACATGAGTCCGCTTCTCTATTCTGAACTGGTCCTCACGAACCGCCTCACGCTCGATGATGTGAAGGATTTCCGACAACTCGGCAGTCGTACGCCTGGGCATCCTGAACTCGATGTCGCTCTCGGTATCGAGAACTCCTCGGGCCCGCTCGGTATCGGTCACGGCATTGCGCTTGGCGCCGCCATCGCCGAACGCTTTATGGTGGAACGTTTCGGTTCCATCCTCGAACACAAGACGGTCTGTCTCGTCTCTGACGGCGGCCTCGAAGAAGAAATCGCCTACGGCGTGGGCCGTATCGCCGGCCACCTCAAGCTTTCGAATCTCATTTTCTTTTATGATGCAAACCAGGTGCAGTTGAGCTGCAAGACCGAAGACGTGATGGACCACGACTTCGTGAAGCAGTACGAATCCTGGGGCTTCCGCGTTATCGAGTGCGATGGCGGGAACATCGCCGAACTCCGCAAGGCTTTCAAGGAAGCCTGGGCCGAGAAGGAAAAGCCGACGCTCGTGTTCGGCCACACTACTATGGCCAAGGGTGCTATTGCCGAAGACGGCAAGAGCTACGAAGGCGAAGTCTCCACGCACGGCCAGCCGCTCAATGCAGCCGGTGCTTCTACTACCGCGACGGTCAAGAACCTCGGTGGTAACCCGGACGATCCGTTCCAGGTGTTCGATGACGTGAAGGCCGCATTCGAAGCCCGCGCCGAAGAACTCCGTAAGGAAGTTGCCGAATGGAAGAAGGCCAAGGCCGCTTGGGACAAGGCAAATGCCGAAAAGTCCACAACGCTGAATGAATGGCTCTCTGGTAAGGGTATTACACTCAATCTTTCGAACCTCCCGATTAAGGAAGGTGTGGCTACCCGCGTCACTAGCGGTACGGTACTCGGCTACCTTGCCGAAAATTATCACAACATCATTTGCAGTTCCGCAGACCTTTCGAACTCCGACAACACGCAGGCGTTCCTCAACAAGACGGGTATTTTCCGCGCTAACGACTTTAAGGGCGCGTTTGTTCAGGTCGGCGTTGCAGAACTCACGATGGGCGCCATCATGAACGGCATCGCTTTGCAGAAGGGACTCTATCCGATTTGCGCGACGTTCTTCGTGTTCAGCGACTTCATGAAGCCCGCTATCCGCATGGCCGCTCTCATGGGTCTTCCGGTCAAGTACGTGTTCACGCACGACAGCTTCCGCGTGGGCGAAGACGGCCCGACGCACCAGCCTATCGAACACGAAACGCAGATTCGCTTGCTCGAAAGCCTCACGAAGGAAAACGGCAAGGCTGAAATGCTCGTGCTCCGCCCGGCAGATGCTTACGAAACTCTTGCCGCCTGGGAAATGGCTTTTGAAAACAACGACAGTCCGACGGCTCTTATCCTTACGCGCCAGGTGGTGAACACGCTCCCCGGCGAAAACCGCTACGAAGCCGCGAAGGCTTGCCGCAAGGGCGCCTACGTCGTCAGCGACAACACTGCCGCAGGCAAGAATCCGGATCTTACTTTGGTTGCAAACGGCAGTGACGTTCTCCTTGAACACCAGGCTGCCGAACTCCTCCGCGCCGAAGGCAAGGCCGTTCGCGTGGTCTCCATGATCAGCCCGGCGCTCTTCCTCAAGCAGGACAAGGCCTACCGCGACAGCATTATTGCTCCGTGGACTCCTGTGTTCGCAAAGTCCAGCGGTCTTCCGCTCTTGTTTGCCCAGGTCGTGGGTGGCTTTGGCAAGGTCTCCGGTCTCGAACGCTTCGGCGCTTCTGCTCCGGCTGGCGTCCTCGAAAAGGAATTCGGCTATACTCCGGAAGCTGTCGTGGCTGCTGCGAAGGAATACCTCGCTGAGTTTGCCCAGAACGTCGCCGACTTCAAGAAGGCGAACGCATAATCGCGAAAGTAAAAACGTTTTAAAGACGGTGCCTGACGGTGCCGTTTTTTTATTTCTCAAATCATTCGGCAGCTGTCATTAACTACCACTGGCCATTGACTAATAACTACTGACGGACTATGTAATTTTATGGTGATATTTGTCGTATTACGTTTAAAAAAGCTATATTCAAGCCATGATTTGCCCGTTTTGTAAGAAAGACAACGACAAGGTCGTCGATAGCCGCGTGAGTGGTTCGTCGATTCGTCGCCGTCGTGAATGTTGTGAGTGCGGCCGTCGCTTTACGACCCGTGAATATATCGAAATTCAACCATTGACAGTTATCAAACGCAGCGGAGAACGTGAACCGTTCCAGCGCGAAAAGCTTTTGCGCGGAATTATGAACTCCTGCAAAAAGCGCCCGGTGTCCATTGACGATATTGAACAGCTTGTGACACGTGTCGAAAATTCGCTCCAGACGTCCGAAAGTTTTGAAGTCAGTTATGACCAGATTGGCAATCTCGTGATGCAGGAACTTAAGAAACTCGATGCTGTTTCTTATGTCCGATTCGCTTCCATTTACCGTGAATTCAAGGAAGTAGGCGAGTTCGTCGATCAAATCAAGACACTGGATAAATAGACGAAAGAAAAGAAAATCTTTCTATTTTTTGCGTCATCCTGAACAACGTGAAGGATCCAGTCAATTCCAATGAAAAATCTTCTCCAATCCGCATTTTCCAAACGCTCTCCGCTGTTTGATGTCACGGACGCGTACCGCATTGTGAATGGGGTTGCGGACGGTTTCCCGGGATTGACGCTTGACCGTTATGGTGACCGTTATCAAATTCAGTTTTTCGGACCGGAACTTCTTGCGAATAAGAATGAAGTTGTTGAAGCTGTCGGGAAACTGTTCAATCCCGTTTGCGTTGTCGTGAAGGAACGCCTATCGAGTTCTGGACGCTCGCTTGAAAACGCTCCGATGGATGTGGTAATTGGTTCGCGTGAAGATGCCATTGGCGTTGTTCGCGAAGGTCGCGCAATGTTCCATGTGGATTTGATGGATACAGTAAACCCGGGGCTTTTCCTGGACATGCGCCATGTGCGCCTTGATGTAGAAAATCGGTTCCGTGAAATGTCCGGCGCAGTTCCTGCCAGCGATAAACCTGCGCCGTCCTCCGCAGATACAAACGGCCCGCGCTTCCTTAACTTGTTCAGCTATACTTGCAGTTTTTCTGTACACGCTCGGTTGGGCGGTGCTGCTGTGGCAACTAACGCCGACATCAGCGGAAAAATTCTCGACAAGGGTCGTGAAAATTATGCACTCAATGGTCTCGATTTGCGTCCGGGTGAATTTTTTCGCGGTAACGCTATCGAGTATGTGCGCTGGGCGAAAAAGAAAGGACTCCGCTTCGACGGCATCGTTCTCGACCCGCCAAGCTTTGCCCGCTTCAAGGGCTTTAACTTTAACGTTCGTGAGCACTTGATGCCGCTTGTTGCGGAATGTGCGGAACTCCTCAATGCGAACGGATTCTTTATGGTGAGTTCCAACTACAGCGAATTTAACTTGTCTGCGTTTGCGCACGATGTCCTTTCTGCTGTTTCATCTGTCCATCCAAATGCAAAAACGTCTTGGAAAAAATCCCAAGACATTGATTTTGTCGGCAGCGGCTCGACAAAAGATTCTTGCCTCGTCGCGACAATGGTGGAAGTGTAGAGCTTAGATGTAGGCTATGGGGTATGAGGTATGGGTTCGGTCGCCAATGGCTCCCTTAGGGGATGGGTATTGTAATAAAAAGAGCTCAAAGCCTTGCAGAGCATGGCGACCTCAAACCTATACCGTCACTGGATCCTATCGGTCGCGATGCTCCCTCCAGGATGACGCTTGCTACTCACAGCCCACTAACCACTGCTTACTCTTCTCCGCCGTCCATTTCTATCTTCAGCTCTTTCAGCTTGCGCCAAAGCGTTGCTCGGCTGATGCCCAGCCTCTTGCAGACTTCTGTCTTGTTTCCTTTGCAGATGCTCAATGCGTGCAGGATATGCCTGCGCTCCATTTCGTCGAGCGAGAGAATTTCTTCTTCGGCTGGTTCCTGCGCGTGCGTCAAGTACTTTGTCGGATTGTGCGTCAAAAGTCCTGCGCTGTCCGTTTTTCCCGTAATAGGAACAAAGTTGATTGGCTTTCCGATAGGATTCTCGGCCGATTTCTCGATGTCCTCAGCTTCTTCGGTTTCTTCACGAACAACGTTGTCCTTACTGTCCTTCAAGTGCGGAATAGCTACCGTCTTTTCGCGGGCTTCCATCTGAACTTCTTCGGGGAGATCTTCAAGCGTGATGACTCCGCCTTCCGAAAGAACAATCGCGTGTTCTACGATGTTTTCGAGTTCGCGGATGTTGCCGGGGTAGGGGTACTTCGTGAGCGCATAAAGGGCAGCCGGTTCAATGTCATGAATTTCCTTGCCCTGCGCTTCTTTGTTTTTAAGAATAAAGTAGCGTATTAAGTTCGGAATGACCGGCTTTCTGTCGCGGAGTGGAGGCAGTTCCAAGTGGAACGTGTTCAAACGGTAGTAAAGGTCTTCGCGGAACCGTCCTTCGCGCATGGATTGCTGTAAATCACGGTTTGTTGCGGCGATAACGCGGACGTCCAGATAGCGAGCATCGGTTTCGCCAACGCGCCTGATTTCGTGGCTTTGCAAAAAACGTAAAAGCTTGACCTGTGTTGCAAGTGAGAGTTCGCCGACTTCGTCGAGGAACAGCGTTCCGCCATTGGCGGATTCGAACAAGCCCTTCTTGTCTGCGGTCGAGCCCGTGTAAGAACCCTTCTTGCTTCCGAAGAGTTCGCTCTCGACGAGGTTTTCGGGGATGGCTCCGCAGTTGACTGGCACAAACGGTTCGTTCGCGCGTTTGCTGTAGCGATGTACGACGTTGGCGAGGAATTCCTTGCCCGAACCGGACTCGCCGGTGATGAGTAACGAACTGTTTGTCGGAGCGACTTTATAAACGGTCTTTAAAATTTTTCGCATCTCGGGCGTGTCGCCGAGAAGAGTGTCCAACACTTGCGACTCCATGAGCTGAGTGTTGGTCTTGTTTTGTTGTTGAGCTTGTATCTTGCTCGCTGTATTTTCGAGAAGCGACAACGTAATAGGCTTCTTGAGAAAACTGCTTGCACCGCGAGTGATGGCGCTGGCTGCTCCTTGCCAGTTGCGGTCGTCGCAGAGAACGAATATTTCGATACTGGGCTGACGCTCTTTGAGGTAGCTGATCATATCCATGTTGTCGAGCATTAAAAAAGGAACCTCGATAAACGCGAGGTCTATCGACGTCTTTTTTACAAGCGGCATCAAGGCCTTTTCGTCGGAGCAGACTAGGAGGTTCGTTCCGGCGATAGACCAGTTGCGCTGTAATTCCTCGACAAATTTCCGATCAAAATCAGCGATCAGGATATTCATCATCTATGCGATTGATTACGAATGGCTCTTGATAATTTCGTCCACTTTGTTGCGAAGTTGCTGGAGATCTAGCGGCTTGCTGAAAATGGCAGCCACGTCGAAATGCTGTGCTGTTGCCAAATAGTCTTCGGCAGAGGTGCGTCCACCACCGCTAATCGCAATGATGCGGTCGCTTAAACCCATGCGGCGGAGATCAAGAATAACTTCAAATCCATCACCTTCCGGCATGATGATGTCGGTGATGATTACATCGTACGTGTTCTTCTGGTAGAGCGACTTAGCTTTCTTGCCATTGCATGCAGTATCGACAGAGTAACCTTTCAATTCAAGCGCGGACTTCAACATGAGGTTCAGTTGAGCGTCATCGTCAATAATAAGTATTGTAGACATCAAGCCTCCATTTTCTCGATTCTTATAGGCCAATATAGATTAAAAATAGTACCTTCGCCCAAAGTTGTCTGTACCGTATAGCCTGCTTTGCCTTCTTTTAGCAGTCTAAGTGCCGATGAAAGGCCCAAACCGAGGCCTTCACCCGGTGCTTTGGTGGTAAAGAAGGGTGAAAAGATGCGTTCCAGCGTCGCCGTGTCCATCCCGGTACCCGTATCCTCGACGGTGATTCTCGCATAAACGCCGGCATCGATTTGCGGGGCGAACGGCGTGATGAGGGGTTCCGTGAGTGTTTCTCTTTTCAATGTTATCGTGAGGGTACCGCCGTTTTCCTTCATGGCGAATATGGCGTTGTTTGCAAGGTTGCTGATAATGCGGTCTAGCGACGCCACGTTTCCGACAATGCGGATGTCCTTGTCTATGTTGTCTGCTTTGACCTTCACGTTCGGCGGGAGCGTTATCCAGAGCTTCTTCACCACGTCGTCGATAATCATGTAGGGGGCAAATTCGGTGGCCGCTTCGTTTTCGGAAGTCTTCCCGCGGATGGTGTTCAAAAGTTCTTCGAGCGATTCCTTGCCTCGTTTGGCGGCCTTGCCGGCCTCCTGGATGAACATGTATGCCTGGCTGTCCTTGTCGAGCACTTCGAGGGCCAAGTCGCAAAATCCGATTTGCGAACCGAGAATGTTGTTGTAGTCATGGGCGAAGCCGCCGCAGATGGTGCCCAGTTCTTCGAGCCTGGAGTGGATATGCTTTTGTTCTTGCAACATGTCGCGCTCTTTCTCGAGGCGCATTTCTTTGGTGATGTCAATCTTGATGCCGATTATTTTGTATGGTTTTTGCGGTGCAATAATCGGGATGAACATGTTGTTGAAAATGGATATATCCTTGGCTTTTCCTTCGCGGACAGCCTTGTTGTAGTCGTCTTGTTTTAAAATCTTGATGGTATCCCCTTCGTCTAGGGAATCTTCACTCGCTTTGACGATTTGTTCATAAGAAATGAAACTTTGCGGTTCGCCGGTGTTCCTAGCCAGAAGTTCCTGCGGAAGAATTTTGTCGTCGGGTTCCGATGTCTGCAAAAGGTTTCCGCGTTCCTTGATGTCGTTCTGGTTCTGCGTCATGAATACGCCTTGCTCGTTCTTGGACCAAAAACGGAAGGGTAGGGTACTGATGAGCGTGTCCAGGAAACTTTTGCTTTCATCGACTTTCTTTTTCCAGATGTTAAGGCGTTCCTGATAGCGGATCTGGTCTAACTGGTATTCCTTGAACTGTTCGTCGCGGCTTTTTATTATTTGCTGATAGTGCAGCGTGTTGGAAACATCGCTAAAAAATAGGACATTGTAGTTTGTCGTTAACGATTGACGGATTTGGAATATCCTGGCATTGAAAATATGGTCTTCTTGGTCGATGTTGACTTTTATTTTGTTGTAAGTAGCCTCGCGCGTGGGGTCCGATATTTGCGAGAATATAGATGATACTTTCTTGTTGAAAATGCTTTCTTGGGTCGTGTGAAGAATGCTCAATGCTGCCGTGTTTGCGTATGTAATGTTTCCGTTGGAATTGAAATAGAGCATGCCGTCTGTCATTTTATCCCTAAGTTTTTCCATAAACCACGACGTGCTTTTGTTCTTGAACGAGACGGAGGTAAAATATTGACCGCAAAGAATCGCCAGAAATATGGAGATGAAAGAAGACCATTTCATAAACTGATCGAATTCATTGAATTTAGATGCTATAGGAATGACAATATCGAATAGAATGGCCGTTAATGAGAAAAATGAAAAGGACCCCAGCATGTAGGTACTGACTTGGTGTGGAAGCGACGTGTCGCTGGATTGCACGATGCTGCGGAGAAGGTTATATCCGGTAACAATCAGGCAGGGGACGACAAATATGCCGAAGAGTAATGTGTAAAAGAAAAAAATGGGTCTTTGCGCAAAGGGCTTGTAACCTATAATATCGAAGTTTGCTATGTAAGACGGGTCTTTGATGAAGATGATGGTCGATGTTATGACGGCTAGAGCACCGAAAATATTCATGAGTTTCCAGCCGTTTTTCCGCTTGATATTAAGGCTTATTTCTGCGGTATGGTGGATGGCGTTTCCTAGCTGAATCCAACTGAGCGCTGCGACGCAGAAAATGATTTGTCTTGCTGTATAAGCGCTTGTGCCGACGACAAAGTTGTCTCCGCTAAAGAATATATTGCCAATAAGGTTGCTCGCTTGCCAGTAGATGCTGATAATGACCAACTGGTGTATAGGGCGTGGAAGTTGCTTGATGGAGGATTTTTGACCAAGCATGATAGGAAAATAGCATACGATAATCAACGCGATAACAGAAAGCGCGATAACGTAAGGCGAGTTTGTAAAAAGACTCTCTTGCATGTTTTCCTATCTCGGAACCTTCCTTCTTACTTTGTCCTCTTGATACCGAATGTCCTTTTTTGCTCAAATGAAGTTTTCGTGGAGAAGTTCTTGGCAATCTTCGGATCGCTTTTGACTCCAGGATTGTTCATGTTGGGCGAGAACACCGCTTCGATATCGGCCTTGTAAATATAAGCGCCTGTACCAACGGCTCTGTCTTCTTTGGAACGCAGTCCAGAAGGCGACTTGTTGGCCCATTCGATGACAAATTCGACATGGTTGTTGGACATGAGGTATTGCTTTGGATTTACATGGAACGATTGGTGGAATCGGTTGACGAAACTGCCGAGGTTCGAGTAAATCGGAACGTCGAACTTGACGAGCAAATCTTCCCAAGCACATTCTTCACCGAACGAGGCTCCGCGAGGAACGGTCAGCTTGACATCGAAAATCGCGCCGTTGATATCGGTGGAATCAATGCCTGCCATTGTCACATTGCCGTTCTGTATAAGGTCGAACTTGTTGCTTGTCGGGTTCTTGACATAGAAACGCATGGTTTCGGGCACAACGACCTTAGTGCGGTTGTTCGAATTTGCATCGGTAATGTTGTTGCGGAGATCCATTTCGAACTTAATCTTGGGCGCTCCGTTTCCGTCAACAGGAACCCATGGCACGTCAAATTCTGGGTAGTTGCCGTTGGCATCCTTGAATGTACTGGTCATCATGGAACCCATTCTTACAAAATCACCTTCCATGACTGTTCCGGCAAGTTCACCCATATAGAGAATGGAAAGTCCCGAATTGTTCTGCGAATAGCTCCAATTCGAGAAATTGGCGCTGAACGCACTGGATTGTTTGTCCGCACGCATATGCCTGTAGAACTGCTGCGATGAGTCTGCCATGACAAGGGGTTCGCTTGCGGTGATGTTTAAAACGTCGGCCGTTGCTGTCTGGCTGATGATTGCAGAAACATAGACTGGGCCGACCTTGTCTTCGGCGAGTACAGTGCTTGTCTCTGTGGCGGCTCCGGTACCGAGGAACTGCGTGACAAGGCCAGCATGGCTGAGCATCTTGCCACCTGGAAGCATCCCGTCGAATGGACCGGCAGTATTGCCGAACTGGAATGGCCTAACAAGGTCGATGGAGAGATTTGCTCCGTTAAAGGCTAGCAGGTTCTTTTCGACTGTAAGCGTTTCGGGCTTTGCCAAGCCAAAGATAATCTCCAGTTTTTCCGGGATGTGCTTTGCATCGGGAGCACGTTCGAAAGTCACATCCACGTGGCTTGCGTAACCATTCTGATTCTTGTCGGTAATGACGGCATAGGTCATCGGTATCGGTAAAATCTTGAGGAGTATTTCGACCTTTTCCGGCGTGCAGACGCCTGCGACACCGTTCCCGTTCAAGTCGGTGATGGTGCCTGCTGGGTCGAGTTGTCCCCACATGCCTGCGTTGACGAGAGAATTGTTCGCTGCATCAAAGGCAATTTCGAAGTCCCAGATGTTCTTCGCTTCGTTATAGAGCTTAGCCGATGTGACGATAGGCGTTGCAGCCTTGGTCGTCTTGTCGGTACCGTAGAGAACGAGCGGGAAGCTTGTACCTGGAGCCGAAATCGGTTCGCTGAATTGCAGATAAAGGTGATCCGTCGTTGACGTGTCCTGACGTTCGAGAATCGTTGCCGAAAGCAGTGCGGGCGGTATGCCGTCGGTATAGGAATCGTTGACTTCTTTTATTTGTCCTTGAATGTCGCTGGTGAGCGTAATCTTACCGGTGGCGTTTGTCAAGACTTCTTTTGGAACATCGATGTTCACGATGAGGGATCTGCCACTTAACGATTTGACAGCGCTCGAAGTGTATTCCTTGTTTTCGTAAGTGAACGTAATCGACGTGAACTTCTGTTTTTCCAAGTATTCCGACGATAGTGTGATATCCATGGCGTCAGGAATGTGGTCACAGTCCAAATCGACAATCTTTGCCTTGTCGATAATTGGCCAGGGCGGAAGATCTTCGATGTTCAACTCGGCTGTGGCCGGCGTGTAGGCGTAATCCTTGTTGCTGACGTGCGTTGCGGAAATGGTTGTCTTCACGGCAACCTTGGAGCTGACGTAAATCGTTGCGACACCGTTATAAAGCGTTACGGACGTTACAGAAATTGTTGCTGTCGGGTCGGTGTAGAAGAGTACGTTCGGATCTTCGCTTACTAAATCGACGTTCAAGTTCTTTTCGTCCTTGAGGAGTTCGAAATTGCTGTCGAGGAGCGAAACCTGGACCTCGATGAATTTGTCCTTGTAGCCCACGATGTTGCTCCTGTCGAATACGAGGAACCGTTTTTCGGGCGGGATGGTGATACTGTCGATTTCGACGTTAGAACGGACATAGGCGCATGCGCAATCATACTTGTTTTCGCTCTTCTGGTTTGCGTTTCTGTTGTGCCAGCTGACCCATTCGATATAGTTGTTGCCGTAGGCGAGTACCGTATCTTGTTTTCCGAAGGTAATGGCGTCGGTGCGCTTGGGGTTCACGTATTCGAACGGATAAGGATTGCTATTCATTTCTACGGCGTCGAGGAGACCTGTCGGCGAAACTTTGCTTGTAGCCGAGTAAGTCGTGAGCGTGTCCTCCTTTTCGACGGAGTAGTATGGGGTCACGAACGGGCTGGTGAAGGTGATTTCTACGTTGCGGTTTACCTGCGGGCCAGTTTCCGGCGTATCGTCCGGAGCGTAGCCGTAAATGTGCTTGCCGTGGTAATAGACGGGGACGTATGGGTCGCGAACCATGGCGACAACTTTTTCTCCGCGAGAGTTCCTTTCGAGCTGGGCGGTTTCGGAGCCGGTATAGTATGGGGCCTGCGTTAGGTCGATGCCTTCGAACTGTTCCTGGGCATCGTCTCCCGTATGGGCGATAAGCGACCAGCCGTCATTGAAGCTTGCATATGTTGCGTTGAGCCATTTGATTTGGAATATGATTCGTCCGGAAACGTAGAGTTTGTCATTGACTGTTATGGGGAGATAGTATTGTCCGGCCTTATCTTGTGTTTGCGGGCCGAAGGTGACTAGGGGCTTGCTTGGATCGACGCGGGGGACGACGAGGCCTGTTCCGCCAAACACCTGTCCGATGTAGCTTACAGGTGTTTCAAGACTTGCGTCTGCACCGAGGTAAAGGCGGAGTTCGAAATCCTGGAAATCCGTCGTGTCGTTGTTGTCGATTTCGACGATAAAGTCACCGCAGTTTTTCCAATTGTTGCCGGAACACTTGGACGTGTTCTGGTAGGCGCTCGGCTTGATGTAAATGTCTAGGTCCGCATAAGCCGCGTGGGATTCCGTCTTGAACGAGAATTCTTCGGATGTCGTTGTGCCGGAGGAAACCGTAAAGAAGTATTCCGTGCCTGCATCAAGTCCTGTGAGTATGGCTTCGTGGAAAAGTACGGCGCCACCGCTTGCTGCTGTTGATTGCGTATAGTTGCCTCTGGTCTTGCCGAAATTGACAATGCCGTTCAAGCGGTCGGTTGACCACCAGTAAATCTTTGCACTGCGGTGATCGACCTGGCAAATCGTAACGCCCTTGATTTGAGTGCCAACCGGAGTCATGGTGAACTTGTACCAATAACCGTGGTTGTCATCCGTGGTGAGGTTCCTCTTGGTGTCCATGCCTTCGAGGAAGAAGTAGTATGTTTGCCCCGGGGTAAGTCCGGTAAGCGTTACGGAACCGCCCTTGGATGCCTTTTCCTGCTGTACGGATTTGGCCGTATTGGCATTTGTGGTAACGTCGTAGAATACGGTCACGATGGCGACTTCGTTGGCGTCCCAGCTCACGATGGCGGTGGAATCCGAAATAGGAGTTCCGACGATGTTGCTGAAAATCGGGCCTTCGTTATCGGGCGGGAGCGTTTCGGCGAGGCTCTGTGCCGGGAAGAGGAACTGTGCGGAGAAGTCGATGCAAGTTTCGGTGGAGGTGTATTTGCTCCAGTCTTCAATAAGCGTCTTTTCGGGGTCGCGTCCACCCATGAGGGCGCCTTTCGGGCATTTGTACTTGTATGGCATGCCGCCTGCGTTGTAGCCGTCAGGGTTTGCAGAACGGTTATGCGGATGTTGCGGGTTCTTGTCGCCTGCACCCATCAAAAGGGAAATATCCCACGGGTTTGCGCCGAGAGCGTAATACATGTTGTCCAAAGCCACTTTCAGGTAGCGTTCGTCCTTTGTGAGTTCGTACATCAAGAAGATGGAAACGGCGGTACCCAAGTTGTAGCGGATAACGCCCCAGTCAAAACTCGTCCAGACAAGGTTGTATGGAGTAATGACCTTGAGGTCGGTGGGGCCTTCATGCGGGTCGCCTGTGCCTACGCCCGGATTCACGAGAACCGTAGAGTCGCCCTGGTTCGTGGCATCATTCAGAATCTTGCGGAATGTGGCCATGGTACGCATCGAAAGCGAGTCGCGTTCGATTTCGCTAAGTCCGTATTCCGCGGCCGTTTCCTGGCTCTTCAGAATCAAGTTCTGGAATGCGAAAAGAACGTAGGTGTGGATGTTCTGGTAGTCCGTTGCCCAGCCTCCGGGCGAAAAACCGCTTTCGTTGCCGAGGAATCCAGCCCTGAAGTAGTCCAGGTTGAACTGATAGTTCGTGGGATTGTTGAATATCTTGGTGTTCTTGTACAAATCGTAACGGTATGTGGTATCCTTGGTGGCGTACCACAGGGCGAGAGCCGCCGCAGCGCCATCGTCATAGCGAGGGCCCCCACCGGTATAGAAACCGGGGAACGATGTTGTCCTTCCTGATTCATTACCGCTGCCGTAGTCAAAAAGCGGCATCATCACGTTCTTGTAGATGTCCTTTGCGGCTTCAAGGAGCGTGTCTGCGTAGGCTGCGTCATAGACGCGGTAGCCTGCCGCAACGTTGGCAAGCGCTGCAACGAACATGCCGGAGGTGTTTGCGCCGATACCGGTCAATACGACGCGATCCGGCCCGCCTTTGGATTCCGGTTGCGCATCCTGACGTTCCGGCAAATCCCAGAACTGGTGGTCCTTTTCGTCAACGCCCACGGAGTGGTACATGTCGTTTTTGGCAATCAGGCCGTCTGCTTTGGATGCCCTGTAGAGTTTCAGAATAAAGTCTGCACCGATTTTGGCTTCGTGGAGAATGTCCGGAATACCATCTGTAAAGACTGTGTCGGCGTAAGATTCTCCATAGCGGTCTTCAGCCTTGTTGGGGTAGGTGAGGTAAACCATTGAAAGTACATAAGCTGTATAACCGAGAGTTTCGGATACCTTGAAATGGTCACCGCAGTCGTGCCAGCCTCCTGTCAAGTCATGCCCGATTTTGGAGCCGTCCTTCAAGTGGCAAGGCGCATGGAAGTGCGATTTGGTGTTTCCGCAACGTTGGATGCCGAAGAACTGTAACGAGTTTTCGAGAATGGCGTTGTAAATGGAGGGGTGAACATGGAAGGTTGCCGAGGTATCGTTCCCGACGACGAGGAAGTATTCGCCCGTTGTTGAAAGGGATGTGAAGTCGGCTCGGTACAAGTCTTCTTTCTGGGTGCTGATGGAGTCCTGTTTGCCGAATTCGTAGATGCTTTCCAGGGAGTTGAATGAACCGTTAATCCAGATGTTGGGCTTTGTTGCGCCTTTCTTGATAAGCGTCAGGTTTCCGCCACCCGGCACTTCTTTACCACTGTTCGCGTCAATGACCTTGAAAGTTCTTTCCTTCGGGTCTGCCACGTAGGCGTACTTGTAATCCTGAGGTCTGAACCCGCTTTGGTTTATACGGATGGGGCGTCTGTCATAGACGTTGAGGGAGTCCAGGTATCGACGGCTGCAGCTTGTACAAGTCCTGTCGATATTGGGGAGACTTTCACGTCCTGCGGCGGCAACTTGATCTATGCAGAGCAAGGCTAATAACGAAATAATGCTAATCAGTTTATTCATACTTAAATCATCTCCTGAATCCCAAACCATAAATAAAGAGTCGCCTGGATGTTTAAATCCAGGTGACATTTGTTTTATTTTTTCCTCTTGAATCCGAATGTCTTAGTCTTGCTGTCCGTAACGCGTTCGGCTTTGACTCCGGCATTTTCGCAAGTCAACTTGTAATCGTTATTCGATTCATCAAATTTCGTTGCGCAGAATGATTCCGCCGTAAAGTCGAATTTCGCGATGTAGGCGCCTGTTCCAATCTTGTTGCCCTTCTTTGCAACAGGGGCTTCGTTGTCTTTGGCAGCCCATTCCAGGTTGAGCTTGAAAATTCCGTTATCGATGAGATTTCTCATTGCGGTGAAATTTTCCTTCGGAATGTCTAGCTTGTACGTGTTGATGTACTGCCCGAGATTGTCGTAGAGGTCCATGACCACTTTCAAGCGGTAATCGTACATCGGCTGGCCTTCGTGAGTCAAGAAACTAGCCGATGGCATCGTGATTTCGATTTCGAATTTCGGACCTGATCCGATATAGGTCGCCGTATCGATTTGACCCATGAGAATTCCGCTTCCGTCGATGAAGTTATTCTTGCCGCCAATAATGGCCGAAGTGACGAATGCATCGTTCTTGATTGTTTCAGGGCGACCTATGTAGGCGTTTGCCTGTGGGGTTGTGACGGAATTCGGGATGGTCACGCTAAAGCGTATGTTGTCGTCACCCGTGATGCGAACGTAGGGGTTCTGTACGGTCGGGACGTTGTTGTTCTTGTCGATGTAGGCGGCGCCGAGTACGTCTGGGACAAGGCGGATGCGGTCACCGGCATGGACAACGTTGTCCTTCTCGTTATAGGAGAAGAGATACGATTTCCCGGAACCCTGCGGTTTTTCGGGTGGAATGTATTCGCCGCGTTCGCGCTGGATGTACTTGCCTGCGTCGTTCATGTTAACGGGTTCGGACACGTTGACTGTGAGGAGTCCCTTAACCATACGTGCGTTGGCAATGACCGGAGCGCACTTGTCATACAGCGTGAATGTCGATTCGAAGAATCCGTTTGCGACACCCTTGTGCGGGGAAACAGTTCCGTTGCCGTCCTTTTCGCCGCTTGTAGAACCGTAAGGATAGGCGAGGTTAGCCGGAATGTTGATTTCGATTATGCTGTACGTATTGACGGAATCCTTTGTCGTGACGGAGTCAATTTGCACCGTGAACGGGGCAGAGACGGAATCTCGGATGGTCCAGAAACTGCCTGCCTGAGGCTTGATTGTTCCGCCCGTCGTATCCGCATTCATGATGAACGAACGCGTGATGCCCGGATTTCCCCAGACCGTTACGATACTATCGAACATATCCTTTGTCTTGAGCTTTTGTTCGAACATGATATAGACTTTATCAGGAACGCCATCGCCTTCCAAGTCTATCATTTCGGCGTGATAGATGCCAACCGGTCTCGAAATGAGTGTAACCGTGACGGTCTTGCAGCCTGCGGCGTTGACTCCGTTGAAACTCTGGTCGGTGATGGTGAAGTCGTTTGATGTTCTTGGAGTGACCTGCGCTCCAATCGGCACGAGTGAATTGTTCGTGTTTCCGCTGATGATAAATGTCCAGCTCTTTCCGTTGTTCGTCGTGGTTCCCTTTCCGACAACCGTCGGCATGCCTACAGTACCCGCGATGGCGAGCGGCCATTCGCTCTGGGACGAGAGAATAACCGGTTCAGAGAAGGCCACCATGACAGTGTCGTAACCGCTGTTGTCGTTGTCCGACTTTTCGAGGATGGATACACTTTCGAGCGTGGGGAGGATGCCGTCTGTAATCTTCGCTGTTTCGGCATTTGTTGAAATCTGTGCAGCCCCATGATCGGTGACGTATGTCGTAATCTTTCCGGACGGACTTGGAGTCGTCGGAATGAGGCTTGTGTCAATAGGAATGATGATTTCGTCCAAGTTCGCGTATTTCGAGGCGTCGAGCGGAACCTTTATGGAATCGGCCATGCCTTCGATAAAGAACTTGATGCTGTCCAGCGTGTATCCGTCTGCAAGTTTGTTCGAGAATGAAATTTTCAACCGGTCAGTCTTGTTGTCGCAGTCGGTATCTTCGGCGAGAACTTTCTGCGGTACAGGCACCTTGGATACGGCATAGAAGGATTGCTTGGAAACGTCGTCTTCGTCGTTCGGGTCGGTATAAGTTACCTGGATTGTGTCGCCGGCGTAGAACGAAATTTCCGAAGTCTGGTTTCTCGTTTCCTTGGAGTGGTTGATTGCCGTGAACGGACCTCCGACAAAGTGTCCGGGGTTCGCTGGGTCGGCGTTCAAGGTGACGGTGAGAGCGTCGTTCTTCTTGCTGTTGGTAATCTGGACTTCAACAGACTGCGTGTTCTTCTTTACCTTGTCCTTGTCCATCAAGTCGATGAAGAATACAGTTCCATCAGGATTGGCGGGGCTTGCAATCGGATTGCCCGCGGCATCTTTAAGAACGAGCGTCGATGCGGTGGCGTCGCCCTTCGAGAAGTTTATGTAGTAGGTTCTGTTCTCGAATGCGCAGCCTCCATTTTCGGAGCATTCTTCGCACGTGGGGTTGGGGCCTGCAAAGATGGTGATGTCAACCTTCTTGCTGCCGAGCGTCATCTTGACTGGAATGTCGAGATCCCACATGTCCGTCGGAATGTCGTACTTGGCGATAATCTTTGTGCCGGATTCGTCCAAAATCCATTTGTCCAGTCCATCGAAGAGGACCATTCCACTAATCTTCACGCCGTTCGCCCATACCTTTGTGATGTAGCCACCTTCGGTAATGTGGGCTTTACCCGTGACATGGACTGTGCTGTTTGCTTGGTCTATATCGATATGGGAGCCGTTGGAGACGTTGAACGGTGGATCGAGCGTGATGTCCATCTTGTAGTTTGCTCTCTTCTTGTCCATTTCGCTCTTGGACGGGCTATAACCCCAAATAAATTCGTCCTTGCGATACACGGATACGTAGGGGTTCTCGATGGCGAGGTCGAGGTCGATATCGCCAGCGTCCTTCTCTTCGCACGGCATACCGGGGTAGTCTTTTTCTTCGTTGTTTGTACGGGAGTGCGGCATCCAGCTCCAGTCACCCGGATTTTCGTTGAGACTTTCTTTGCTGGTGATGTCCGTGACCCAGTGCCACTTGTTGCCCGAACGGCAGTAGAGTTTCTTGTTCTGCGGCGGAATGTCGAGGGGGTCGTCCTGGCCCACAGCTCTGATTCGTGCGACAAAAAGCACATCGACACGGAAACGACTGGAGGACTTGATGACGGTCGAACCGAGCGGGATGGGGAAGTACCACTGCCAGGTCTTTGTTTTTTCGTCGTAAGTGTCTTCGATCTTGACCGGACGTGCATGACGGAAGCCTTCGTTTAACTGGGCTAGCGTTGTCGGGTCGCAAGCTTTGTTGAAGCCCGCTTCGTCGTAAGCTTGGCAAATGTCAGTACGGATAGCGACGTCGTCGTAGAGGTCGTCATCGCCGCGCATGTACATGCGGACGGTGAGGCTGTCGAACGGTCTTGCTTCGTTGTTGAAGATGTTCATGTTGATGGCCGGCTTTCCATCCCATTCGTACTGGTATGTTCTCACGCTGAAATCGTACCATGTCACAGGGGTCGTGAACTTGAGCAGGTTGCCGTTGTCATCGACTGTGGATTGAGCTCCGTTGCTTTCGACCATGAAGTAGTAGGTTGTCTTTTCCTTGAGTCCGCCAATTTTCACGTAGTGGAACTGCGTCGGAATGCCAGAGACGTCTGCGTTACCGGCACCGGAGTTGAAGGCGAATTCAGATGCGTTGGAATGCGGCTTTGTATCCCAATAGATTTTGGATTCGTATTCACCGTTGGGGGTGTACCACATGATTTCGGCACTGTCGCCGGTCACGTTACAGACGGTCACGTTGGCGATATTCGCATTTTCGACCGTGCTGAGAGTCGTGAATGTGAACGGAGTCTTTGTGCTATCGACAAGGTACTTTTCCTTGGTGTTCTCCGGCTTGTAGGCGTTGGCGCCTGTGACGTAGAAGTAATAGGTGGTGCCCGGCTTCAAGTCCTTGAGGGTGATGTCATGGCGGACACCTGCGGCCGTACTGGTTGCTGTTAAATTGTATTGGCCTTCGGTTGTGCCATAGGAGATGGTTGTCGTGCCACGCTGGGTGAGCTTGACTGTCACAATGGCAGAGTCCATGCTCACATGGCGGATTTCTACGCTGATGTCCGGGGCAAGGGTCTTGTCAAATTTGTTGGAAGCGATCATGCCCGCGCTGACTAAAGTTGCAGCGGCATCGATACAGGTCTCGGACAGGTGGTAGTCTTCCCAGCTCTTGTTGTCAGGAACCCAGGAGTTCGTCATGCCGGGAGTTACGCCACCGAAGAGGGCGCCTGTCGGCGGATTGTACTTGTAACTTGCACCCGGCATGTTCTTGCCTTCGGGGTTTGCTGCACGATGGTGCGGATGAGCGTCGTTCTTGTCGCCCACGCCCAAGATGAACGAAACATCCCACGGGTTCACGCCCAGCATGTAGTTCAGCTGGTTGATACCGAGCTGGAACATTTCGTCGGCTTTCCAGTCGGGGGTTCCCATAATCGGAAGAGCGATTCCCTGCTTTTCGATATCTTTTGCGACATCAGCATAGGCGAGAACTTCAAATACGTTGCCCATCTGGTAGCGGTTGTAAATCCAGGTTTGGTCTGTCATCATGTTATACCAAGTGGGATCGAACGTCAGGGCTCCTCTCAACTTCCAAGCCGGGCCCTGGTTGTTGGGAATGCCTGGCAGTGCAATGGAACCCGCACCGTTTCCGGACATGTCTTCCAAGTTCAGAATCATGCTCGTAATACAGTCTTCCACCGCATTTAGCCATTCCGATTCGGTGAGCCCGAATTCGTTGATAGCCTTGTTCTTGTCGGCCAGAATCAGCTTGTAAAGGGCGTAAGTCGCATAAGCGTATGCGTTTGCCCAGCTCGTATTCTTCACGTTCTTCAAGAAGCCTTTGTCGTTGGTAACAAACCAACCGCCAGCAAAGGCGCCCGCACCATCCATGTATTCCTGACCTTGGACCAGGTTCCTAGTGCGAATCACGTCGTCGGCGTAAGTCTTTTCGCCGGTGGCGTAAAGGAGTGCCACGGAGGCAAGCGCCATATCGTCGTAGAATTCGTTGTTGCCGTTGTAAGCGGGGCTGGACCAACCAGCGGCTTTCGTGTTGTTCTTGTATGTCCTGCCTTGAGCCATGGACTTTGCAAAAGCGTACATTTCCTTGGCAACCTTTAAGCAGCTATCGGCGAACGCCTTGTATTCGGGATATTCGCTGTACATTTTTGCGACGAGGGCCATGCCGGCAGCCGTTTCACCACCGATATTAGCTCCGATTTCGCCAAGACGAACCGTTCTAGAGGCTGGACCGCCACGGTCTGTTGCTGATGCGGAATTATCCACGGGCAGCTTGTCCTGGTTTTCGGGGCGGCCCCACCAAGCGTGGTCCGAGCCGAAGTTACCGACGGAAAGAGCCATGTCGTCGATGACACCCTTGGCACGATTGTAAGCGCGGAGAACAAAGTCAGCGCCATGTTTTGCTTCGCGAAGCATGTCCGGCATACCGTCAGTATTGACCGTTTCGCCTTGGTTGAATGCGTAGTGGTCTTCGTCTGCATCCGAGTTTGTTGCCGCCATGACGGCTGCCACCATGAAGGCGTACATCTGCGTCTGTGATTCCTTCAGATGGTCACCACAGTCGTAGTAGCCGCCTTCAAGAGTCCCGGCAAGGGAGGCGTTGAACGGTCCACGAACGTCGTCAGCTCCTGTGACGATAGGGCCACCGCCATCAAGCGTGTGGCTTGCTGGGTGGAACCAGGATTCTCCGTTTCCGCTACGGTTGATGCCATAGAACTTGAGGGCGGCATCTTTCACCATGGAATAGACGTTGTCGGAGACGATGAATGTGCTCGAAATATCGTTGCCAACCTTGATGCGGAGACGCGTATCCGTCGGAACTCCCTGCGGAATGTTACCGATCATGATTTTGCCGGATTGGCCCTTGATATCGACTTGATAGCGTTTTTGGTCGTTTGTGGCGGCGTTTGTGCCGGCGATAATCGTCCAGTTAGAAGATGTACTTTGGCCAGAGGCTCTTAGTGTGCCGGTGACTGCGGGGCTAAGAGATTTCCCATCGACATCGACGACTTCGAAGGTGGTTGCGTTACCGACGTAATAGAATTGACGTTCTAGGTCTTTTTCAAGGTAGCCCGCCTGGTTCACGCGAATAGGAGACATGCGGTAGTTGATAGCATCCAAGTACGCCTGGTTCAGCGTATCGGGAATCAATGCATTCGGAGCGTATGATGCCGGAGTTAGGTTCTTCGGCAACATGTTCTTTTTCTTGGTGACCGAGGTGTCAAAATTCTTGAAAACAGTACTGTCCCAGGTGAGTGGGTATGTCGGTCGAATCAAGTCATAAGGAGTTGCTTGTTGCTGCTGTGCTGATGAAAATCCAACAGCGGCACATAATGCAAACAGGTACTTTCTGATACTCACTTTGTCTCCTTTTACATATGTAAAAAGCGGGCAAAACACGTCTTGCCCTCTAGTTATATTCTCTCAAAAGATAAAATAGATTATTTATGCAAAAATGTATTATGATATATTCCTTTTTTGTTCTCAAAATATTCTTCAGATTGCTTTTTTATTCTTCAAAGTGTATCATATGAAAAAAGAACATGAAAAAATAAAGTAATTGAAAACAATGAGCTTTCTTTTTAGCTAAACGATGTATCTGAAAATTTACAAACAAGAAGAAAAAGAGACTCCTGAATCGTTAAATCCAGGAGATTCTTTTAGATTTTTCTTTTGAAACCGAAAGTCTTGGTTTTGCTACCTGTAGCTTTATCGGCCTTGATTCCCTTTTTTTCGCATTTTAGCTTGTAATCGTTGTTGGATTCGTCGAATTTCGTAGCGCAGAAGGTTTCAGCTTCGAAATCGAACTTGGCGATGTAGGCGCCTGTGCCAATCTTGTTGCCTTTTTTTGCCACAGGGGCTTCGTTGTCCTTGGCGGCCCATTCCAGATTGAACTTGAAAATTCCGTTATCGACAAGGCCGCGCATGGAGGCGAAATTTTCCGTTGGGATGTCAAGCTTATAAGTGTTGACGTATTGCCCGAGGTTGTCATAGAGGTCCATGACGACTTTTAGGTGGTAATCGTACATTGGCATACCCTCATGGGTCACGAAACTTGCAGAGGGCATAGTAATTTCGACCTCGAAATTCGGACCGGAACTGGCGTAGATCGATGTGTCGGCTTGACCCAGTAGGGTTCCACTTTCGTCGATGAAATAGTTTTTGCCGTTGACTATGGCCGATGTCACAAATGCTTTGTCCTTTAACGATTCCGGACGGCCTGTGTATGCCTCGGCCTTTGGAGATGCAACCGGTTTCGTGAGCGTTACTGTAAAGCGCATATTTTCGTCACCCGTGATGCGAACGTAGGGGTTCTGTACGGTCGGGACGTTGTTGTTCTTGTCGATGTAGGCGGCGCCGAGTACGTCTGGGACAAGGCGGATGCGGTCACCGGCATGCACAACGTTGTCCTTCTCGTTATAGGAGAAGAGATACGATTTCCCGGAACCCTGCGGTTTTTCGGGCGGAATGTATTCGCCGCGTTCGCGCTGGATGTACTTGCCTGCGTCGTTCATGTTAACGGATTCGGACATGTTGACTGTGAGGAGCCCCTTAACCATACGTGCGTTGGCAATGACCGGGGCGCACTTGTCGTATAGGGTGTATGTCGTTTCGAAAAATCCGTTTGCGACACCCTTGAGCGGGGAAACCGTTCCGTTGCCGTCCTTTTCGCCGCTTGTAGAACCGTAAGGATAGGCGAGGTTTTCGGGAATGTTGATTTCGATGATGCTGTAGGTGTTGACGGAATCCTTCGAGTGGACGGAGTCTGTCATGACTTTGAACGGGGCCGAGACGGAATCGCGGATGGTCCAGTACGTTTCCTTGGGCTTGATTATGCCGCCGGTGGTATCTGCCGTGGTCACGAACGTGCGCGTGATGCCCGGGTTGCCCCAGTTTGTCACGATACTGTCGAACATGTCCTTTGTCTTCAACTTGCGCTCGAACATGATATAGACTTTATCAGGAACTCCATCGCCTTGAATGTCTATCATTTCTGCATGATATACGGGGACTGGGCGGCTGATGAGCGTTACGGGCACGCTCGGCTTGCAGCCGGTCGGGCTAATCGGATTGAAACTTTGGTCGGTAATGGAAGTGCCTCCCGTTGTTTTTGCACTTGCTTGAGCTCCTATCGGGATGAGAGCATTGTTTGTATTGCCGCTGATGACAAAAGTCCAACTTTTTCCGTTGTTTGTTGTTGTTCCCTTGCCGACGACGGTCGGTACGCCTGCAGCGCCGGCAATGGCAAGCGGCCATTCGCTTTCGGACGAGAGAATTACCGGTTCCGAGAAGGCGATCATGACGGTGTCCAGTCCGCTTGCATCGTCATCTGCCTTTTCGAGAATCGAAACGCTTTCGAGCGTCGGGCGGATTCCGTCTGTAATCTTTGCTGTTTCAGGGCTTGCGGATCCGTGGTCGGTCACGTATGTCGTAATCTTTCCGGAGGGGCTTGCGCTTGTCGGGACGAAGCTTGTGTCAATCGGAATGACGACTTCGTTCATATCCGCGTAATTCGAGGCTACAAGCGGGAGCTTCACGGAATCGGCCATGCCATCAATAAAGAACTTGATACTGTCCAGCGTGTATCCGTCGGCGAGTTTATTCGAGAAGGTTATCTTCAACAGGTCCACTTTGTTGTCGCAGTTGGTGTCTTCGGCGAGTACCGTCTGCGGCGATGGTATTTTGGATTCCGCATAGAAGGAGTACGTGGAAATATCGTCCTCGTCATCCGGGTCAGTATAAGTTATCTGGATAGTATCGCCTGCAAAGAACGAAATTTCTGAAGTCTGGTTCCTCATTTCCTTGGAGTGGCTGATGGCTGTAATTGGACCCCCGATAAAGTGTCCCGGGTTGGCGGGGTCGGCCGTCAGTGTGACTTTGAGGACGTCGTTCTTTTTGTTGTTGAGAATTTGGACTTCGACGGATTCCGTCTTGTTTTTTACTTTATCTTTGTCCATCAAGTCAATGTAGAATACTGTTCCGTCTGGATTGGCGGGGCTTACGACCGGGTTCCCCTGGGCGTCCTTGATGACAAGCTGGGATGCCGTGGCGTCGCCCTTGGTGAAATTAACGTAGAAGCTTCTATTTTCAAATGCGCAACCGCCATTTTCCGTGCAAGTTTCGCAAGTGGGGTCGGGGCCTGCAAATATGGTTACATCCACTTTGTTTGAACCGATGCCCATCTTGACGGGAATATCGAGATCCCACATGTCGGTCGGGATGTCATATTTCGCAATAATCTTTGTTCCGGATTCGTCCAGAAGCCACTTGTCAAGGCTTTGCGGGTCAACAAATGCCATGCCGGTGATTTTTACGCCGTTCGCCCAGATTTTCGTGATGAATCCGCCTTCGCTGATGTGTGCCTTGCCGGTGACGTGGACGGTGCTGCTTTTCTGGTCGATATCGATGTGGGATCCGTTGGAAACGTTGAACGGGGGGTCGAGTACCATGTTGATTTTGTAGTTTGCTCTCTTGGTTTCCATTTCCTTTTTAGAAGGACTGTAACCCCAGATAAATTGGTCCTTGCGGTAAACAGATACGTAAGGATTCACGGGTGCTGCATCGAAGTCGCTGTCTCCTTCATCCTTGCTTATGCACGGCATGCCCGGATAATCCAATTCTTCGCCGTTTGCGCGGGAATGCGGCATCCAGCTCCAGTCGCCCGGATTTTCGGCCAAAGAGGTGGCTCCCGCAATATTGGTAGGAGAGTACCATTTGTTGCCTTCTTTGCAATAAAGTTTCTTCTTTGGCGCTTCGTTCATCAAGTCCTTGTATG
>JAFWRL010000292.1 GCA_017520105.1 Fibrobacter sp. | reverse complement strand
GTAAGAAAAAATTGCAAGGAAATTCTTCCGCAAGATGAATTGTATTCTGCAAATCCTTATGCGACTAAAGGGAAATGCTATGAATATGTAGGAAGTTCAATTCAATTACTTTCGAAAAATTCCGGTCTTTATGAAGGAGATGGAGTTTCTTTTGTTTCGATATCGAATGGAATAATCCCCAAAGCCGTTATTGGCGTTGCTAAAAGTAGCGGGGCATATACCTATAGGTCTACGATGGGAGCAAAACAAACTGTAGCAAAACTTTCTCTAGTGCAATTTGCTCCTTTTCAAGATTGATAATTTCTAAAAAATTCTTTGGGAGACTCGAAATATGAACTCTAAACCATTCCCGATAATGATGGCAGTTATATCTATTGCCCTGCTGGCTCTCGCGATTTATACAAGAATGGCTTTGGACTGGCCCATTACTTTATGGCTTTTATTAGGAGCTTTGGTTGGCACTTGGTACACTAGTGCGAAAAGTTGGGTCGCTGATATGAAGCAGAACAAAATGGATTTAAGTGATGGTAAAAGATTTTTCACCATTATGACAATCATTCCTATAATCTGTTTTGTGGTTTACTTAATTATTCATTTGGGCTTTGCTGAATCATATAACGAGCGTAAAGCAAAAGAACATGCAATACAACAATATGCAATTGAATATGCAAAAAGCGTAATAGAAGCTGATAATTATGGTCTTGCTCTCCAAAATGATTTGAAAAATGCACAAATAGCGTATAAAGGTGATTCTTCGCTAGCTCAAATGCTTGCGGATATGTCTGAAGCTGTATTGAGAATGCATTCGGAAAAAGCCGAAAAGATGAAAAGCCTTTTTTCTCTTTACGATAATCTGGGGCTTGATTTCATTCAAGATTCTATAACTCAAACAAGTAAACTTTACGCAGAAAAATGGACTGCGATGTATAATATTATTCTCAATACGAATGTGTGGGCAAAAGTGCGATCAGAGGCGTTTTTGGATTCTATAAATCGATTTGCGAATAAATATGATGAATGCCAAAAGAAAGCGAAGGCTTCCTTAAATGGGGTGCTGAATATGGTGAAAATAGATGGGGATAGTTTGTATAGGTCTTTGGGCTATCCCAAAAAAGTAAATACCATGCCGATAGAAGCTTTGCCGATATTTGCAAAAGTGTCGAGGGCATGTCCTGCATTTGTCAGATTTAGGGACTCGTTTGATTATAAAGGAATGAGTGACTCTGATGGCATTTACTATGATGGAAAGGCTCGATATGGTTTGAAAAGTTTGAGAGTGATTATAAAAGAGGATTTGAATTATAATGTGAGAACGATAAACAATGTGTGCAATTATGTGCTGACGAAAAAAGAAGACCGAGTCCTTACAATAAAGGAAGCCTGTGGAATTTTATGTAAGGGAACATATCATTCATTAGATGGTAAAGAGGAATATCGCTTCGATGAAAAAATACCTAAAGATGCTATTACAGTTAATCGATGAACGGTAACATTCTTTTTTGATAAACAAAGAAAACCCCGACTCGTCAGAGCCGGGGCAATTTAATTAGAAGGAGATTCCCGGTCAAGCCGGGAATGACAGTCCCGCACCAGACGGCTTTCATTGCTGTCTATTGTCTAACCTCCCTATCTCGCGACTCTAACGCTCTTCATCTTGCCTGTGGTGCGGTTCCGCAAGAAATAGATTCCCGACGGTTTCGCGGCATTGGCGGACTTGAACTTGGCTGTGGCTTCGCTAAAGCCGTATGCCGAAAGCCTTCCCAAGCGCACGCCTTGCATGTCGAATACATCGTAATTTTGTAGCTTATTTTGTTCTAAGCGTGGCATGCTGCCGATTTTTCTGTCAATTGCATTTGGATTTTCCAAAGCGATTGAATCCAACGAGTCCAGCGGGTGTGTCGGAATGCCCAGGGGCCACATGTTCTTGCTGTCTGCCCAGTGCTTAATGAAATATTGTTCAAGCCAGTCCATAGCGGGGCGATTATTTCCATTTTTGATGAGGCCTGTATTTGTGGGGCTCATCCGCGGCGTTTCCCCGTAAATGTAGCCCCAGAGAGTGACTCCCGCAACATATTCCGATTCCATGAAGACGGGAATATGTTCTGCAAAGCAAGCCTTCTGAAGGTTGTCATCATCCGTACCGATGCTGTATTCTGTAATGAGCAAGGGAATCTTTATCTTGTCGTAAATTTTTTGAATGCCGTCCCGTATTGTACTCCCGGCAATGCACTTTATCTCAGGGCCTGAACCTTGGATCATCCAGTTTGCTGCCTGCAATCCAAATGCATCGATAGCCGCATTTTGTTCTTGAAGTTTCAGAATGAGATTAACCGTCGGATCGTTTTCCCAACGCATTTCGTCATAATCGTTGTAAATCAATTTAGCGTAAGGCCAGCGTTTACGAGCCATATTGAAGGCCGTGGCCACAAACTTGTAGTCGCCATCATCGCCGCCGAGAGCCTCGATTACGTTGTTGTAGGCATCAAATCCGGAATGATAGTGACCTGTGCTATTACGGACGGCTCCATCGACAACTTCAATCTGGTAAATTTCGGGATAATGCTTGGCAACGGCGTCAAACCAAGCCGTAATGGCTTCCTTGGTTTCGTTCACGTCGAGCCCATTCAGCCAATGTGGCAAATGCGTCCCTTTCAGCAGATTGCGGAACTTGAAGGGCATGCGAGTATCCCATCGATTTAAAACAGTCCACTGATGAACGGCGTCGCATTTTGAAAAATCGTAATTGCCGCGTTCCTTTTCGACGGCAATCCATGTGCACGCGTTATCCGTTGTAATTTCATTCCAGTAGTCCTCATAATCTTCGGGAATGGATTGACCATCGACAATGACATTACCTAGACGTTTTTCTGCACCGTTGGCAAGGCCTAGCATATAGCGACGAACTCTCGAATCCTTGAAATATTCCTTGAGCCAGGTTAATGCCGGGCGCTCTACACCGTCTTTAATAAGGCCGGAATTACCCTCCTCCAACCAAGTTTTGCCGTAAATGTAGCCCCAAAGGGTAATGCCCTTCACGTATTCTGTTTCCATCAAGAGCGGAATATGCTCTATGTAGCACTTTTTCTGAAGATTATCGTCCTTGTCTCCGACATCGTATTGTGTAATGTATATGGGAAGGCCCGTTTGTTCGTGTGCATCGTTAAGTGCGCGTTTGAGGACGGAGGAATGCAAGCACTTGCGTTTGCCGCTCCCTTGTGTGGTTGTTTCGTGAAACTGCATTCCAAAGGCATCAATCGGCGCACCCTGGGCCTTGATTTTCTTAACAAGGTCTATGGCTTGCTCCTTATTCCATTGGATTGTATTGTAGTCATTGTAAATTAGGATGGCTTTGGGCCAGCGTTCACGTGCCATTTTGAATGCCGTGACCACGAATTCGTAGTTTCCGCTATCGCCGCCAAGGGCTTCAACCAGATTGCTGTTGGTATATCCAGAGTGATAGTTGTTGTTGTTGATTTTGACGGCTTCGTTTACCACTTCAATCATTTCGAGGTCGGGATAACGTTCTTTAACCGCATCAATCCAATCAGTCCAAGCTTTTTTTGTTTCGCTAGCGTCGAGAGTCTTTCCCAACCACTGCGGCTTTTGGGAACCCCACAACAGGGTGTGAAACGAGAAAATAGCCTTGTTCTTTCTTGCCCAGTTATAGGCGAGGTCGCAACCGGTCCAATCGTATTCACCACGTGTTTTTTCGACATAGCCCCAAACGCACCCGTTCTCGGCAGTAATCTGGTTCCAGTAGGTGCCAAAATCTTCGGGGATTTCGCCAAAAACGGGAATGTTGCCCAAAAACTTGGACGCGCTGTCGGCCAAGGCCGCAAAAGAAAATGTCGATACCGCAAGAACAAATGTCAAAGCCTTAAATATTTTTGAAAACACACTCATTGCGACTCCAGATTTTTTTAGGTTACAGCACGTAATAATAAATCTATTCGATAATATGCGGATATTGCTCATGGGAGCGATTAATATCATTGACAAAATATCTATGGTTGTCTTTTTACTTGAAATTTGCTGTTAATATGGCGATTTCGCCGGGGAGGACTGTCCGCGTTTGCTCCGTGATTCCGTCGTTCCAGCCGGCCCAAGTGCCGTTTGCGGAGGCTTCTGCCGTAATCGTCACGGGGGTGCCCGCGAAGAAAGGAATCGTGAGCGTCGGTACATCCAGCTTGAGTCCGTGAACGGCAACTGTTCCGGGGCCGTTTGCGGAAAGCGTCATTTGTGTTGCAACCCCAAGCTTGAAGTATTCCCGGAGTTCGTTATAGACAACGTTGGGACGTTCCTTGGCAAAATCCTTTATCATGTTGAGTTGGTTTGCCATGCGACTTTTACTTAATCCCCAGCGCTTCTGGTCTCGCGGAATTTCGGCTTCGATTTCGTCCATCATTTTTTCGATGCGGGCGAGGACTCGTGAACTTTCGAAGTTCATCTGCAAAAGTACGGCCATGCGGTTTACGAATGCGGTCTTGAAACCTTCGTTTTCGAGCATGCGACGCAACAGCAGAGTGTGTTCGGGGCCGTTTGGCCAACCTTCTCCATCTTCGGCGGTGGCAAACTCGAATATGTTGTTCGTGTAATCGCTGTAATCGTTTCCCATGCCGAAATCCATATCGTACAGGAACCATTTCCATTTCGTGTTCGGGCTTGTCGAACGCCATTTCTTGATGTTGTTTGCGGGCCAGTCGCGGTTGTTTGCATAGAGTTCGGTTTGAATGTAGTTGATGTAGTTATCGATATCGATTTGCGAAGCGACGTAACTGTAGTTTTCTTCGTTGTCGAGGTGGTGCGTTTCTAGCCAATCCATGAGGGCCACGTAATCGACGGAAGAGCCCGCCGTAACGGTATTGTCTGCTCTGATTAGGTCTATGGCGTCCGGGTCTATTCCGTAATGAGTTTCGAAGTAGTATTCTGTAGAACGTTCGCGGAGGTCATGAATGCCGAAGTATTCGCCGTTGTAATACACGATGGCAAAACGCCCACGCTGGTAATCGACTCCGAGCCCTTCGCTTAAAGAACTTGCGAGTCTGTCGCGGATGTAGTCGTTTTCAAAGTTGCTTCCGTTGTTCCGCAAGACGAACACCTTGAAACTTTTGAGTTCCGGGAATTCGGGGAACAGGGGGTACTTGAGGCGTTTATCGCCATATTTCTCGCGGAATGTGATTGCCACCGATTTTTTGGGGCTTTGACGACTGTAATTCCCGAAAATTTTCAGTCCTGCTTGTTTTTCGAACGCAGGTCTGCTCGCGCCCGATTCCAGCAGTGCTATGGTCACGGGGATTTCTTTGTCAAGCCAGTAATTTGCACCGAAATGCGGTTCCTTTTCTTGTGCGGAATTTCCTTCCATGTAGATTCCTGTGTCGGGATGGAATAGCGAATTCGGGTTTGCAGTCAGGAATATTGCGGGAATGGTCGGAGATTCTTCGAAAATGTATGTACGGTTCAGTTCGTTGCCGGGATGCGCTCCTGCGACAAAACTTGCACATCGGATTACTGTCGTATTGATTATCTGCAATGCTGTTGTTACGGGGCTGCTTGCTGTGGGGGCGATTCCTCCTTGTTCGCAACGGACGGTCGCGTTTTCCGGCAGCGATACTGCGAAGGGTTTGGAGTAAAACCCGGACGGTGGAAATTCTGCAAGCGTGTCTAGCGATGGCGAATAGGACTGCACGATGGGGGCAGATGTGAGCCCGTATGGAGTCGGTTCCGCATATCCAAAACCCACGGTGCCGTCAATCAATGTACCGAAATTCCAACTTTGTCCATGCGGCATGTTGGGGTAGGCGACTGAATCTGCGATAGTCGAGTTGGCGTTGATTAAGTACAAACTCCCGCCAGTCTTTTTCAGCTTGAAATTCGTATGAGGCTCATGCCCTCGATTTCGTGCAGTGTAGCTGAACACTTTGACTGTCACTTCTTGTGTCTCGTTCGCGGCAGGACTCATGCGGGTACCGTAGATGTTTTTAAGGTCGGGAAAAGTTGTTCCCGTTGGAATGATGGTGTGATAGACTGTCGAAGAATCTCCTGTTCCCGTCAGCACGATTTCGTAACCCTTCCAGTCATCGATATTCGGTTGCGTCAGCCGAAACGAAACTTTTCTGCCCTGCGTGATGAACGCTTGAATCAAAATTTCGTTTGTACTTGATATATCGACTACATCCTCTTTTGCAGAACTCCCTGTGCCAACGAAAACCGCGATGGATGACCAGCCCAGTTCCTCGTTTTCTCCCAATTGCATGACGGCGCCGAATCGGCCTGCTCCGCTTTCTTTAAAGCAGTTTTTCGATTTGCCGTCAAGCGGGTTCGCATAGCTGTAGCCCGGCGGATCGCTTTGGGCGTCGGTCCATGTCCAGCATCCTGGCCCGATCATGTTGGTTGAATCGTGCGGCGCCACAAAGTCTGGAATGTTCTTGCCCGAAAGATAAACGAGCATAAAGGACTGCGGCGGGATTTTTACGTTCCCGAATGTCCATTTAAACGGTACTGCCAGAGAATCCGTCAAGTGCATTCCCGATAAATCTACGGTATCCTTCGACGTGTTGAACAGTTCTATCCAGCCGTCATCGTCTCCTTCATGGTCCTTGTAAGAAACATTGATTGGATCTACTTCGGTGAACATCACGGTGCCGCCCACAAACGGGAGGGATGGCCCGGAACTGTCCGAACTGCCGGCGGCGGGAATCGCAAAACTGGGCGTAGCGCTTTCATCGGAACACGATGACAACAGCGCAGAGAGCGCAACAATAAAGCTTAACTGTGAAAACCGCCAATACACCATGTATTTGAATATATATTTTAAATGGCGGATATGCTTTTATTTTTCTTTTGGATTTATATTTGAAGTAATCCATTTGACAAAAATGGCAAATTGAACCACAAAAAACTATCAGGAGAAAATAATGACTGCAATAATCGGTGCCGTTTTGCTAATCCTCGTCGTTGTGATGAGCGTTGTTATGATTCTTAAACATCCGGTAAAGTCTCTCACCTCGGGAGGAATGTTCAAACTGGCCACGGCTAAAGGTCGTGCGATGTTTGTGGTTCATCTGCTATTGCAGGTTTTCTTTGCCATTCTCCTTTTACAGCTCGGCCATAAGATGTCTCCGTGGTTCTCGCACAACATAACTAAAATCGTAGGCATTGTTGTTGCGGTTTATTTAACCTTGGGTTGCCTTCCCGGATTTCTTTCGAAAGGCAAGAAGGGGCTAATCGTTATGTCACTGCTTTCGGTTGTCGTAGCCGTTTGCTACTGGTTGAACGCACTTGCCTATTAGTTTTTTTATCATTTTTTGTATATTAGAAATGGGTGGATAATTCACCCTAAAAAAACTAAAGAGTT
>JAFWRL010000291.1 GCA_017520105.1 Fibrobacter sp. | reverse complement strand
GAATTTTTTGATTGAAGGCTGTTCGATTGTCGCGCTCGTTGCGGTTGCTTTTTATGCCGGCTTTAATTCGCCTGTTGTGCCTGCGACTCCGTGGGAGTCCATTGGCGGTTGCGGAGCTGGCGGTTCCGGTGGCGGTTCTGGCGACGGCATCAAGTGGATTGGTCAGGGAACTTCGGGCGGTTACCTCGAAGCGGAAGTTTTTACGAAGTACAACGTCGGACAGAATTTTTCTGCGTTCTCGGTGAATCCGCATTTTTCGTTCAAGCCAACGTGGGATACGAAGGTGGGCGTGACGATTCCGTTCATGAGCCATCGTGGCGAGGTGCAGTACCGCACCAATCAACCTCCGGTAGATCGCAGTACGGGCGGCCTTGGCGATATTTCGTTTGACTTTTCCAAGACGATTGGCAGTGGCGGTGCGGCTTCGCTTTCGGCATCTTTGACGATTCCGACGGGGCAGTACGACGTAAAACGCGGAACAGATGCGGCAAGGCAGATTCTGCCGAGTAGTTTCCAAAAAGGGAGCGGACTTTACTCGCTTACGTTGGGCTGGGACTACAGCCGTGATACGGACAAAGGAATTTGGCTTTACAGCTTGAGTTACACGCACCCGTTTGCAATGCATCTTTTCTCAGGTGAGAACGAGTTCAACGATAGCTACTGGAAGAATCTCAAGAACAAGAACGGCGACCGTTTCAAGTATCATTTTAAGCCGTATGGCGAGAACGACCTTGGCGCGTTTACGCCGCCTTCTATTGGCGGTTCTATCGCTTATGGTTACCGCGGACGTGCGGGCATTGTGCAATCGTTTGGCTTGAATTTTTCCGTGCCGCTGGGTGTGGCTTGGATTTCTTCAGAAGTGGAAGGAAGCTATAATCCGAGGCCGGACCCGGATCATCAGGCATGGTCTATCTCGCTTGTGTATGGCATTGAATTCTCGAACCCGGATTTCCCGGTGTTCCTCGCATTCTCGTTGCCGATTCACGACAAGGCGGGTGGTGCCGACCCTGATAACGAATATAGCGAAAAGCCGATGAAAAAGTGGAACGCTCCCGACTGGAGCGATATCGGTCAGCAGTGGACAATCGCCATCGGCATTAAAGGAAGCTTTTTCTAGGTTGTGCGCTACGCACGTGGGTGTGTTTTCTTGAAGGCTTCGCGGAGGCGTTCGGCGTTCACGTGCGTATAGACTTGCGTGGTCGAGATGTTTGAATGCCCGAGCATTTCCTTGACGCTCATGATTTCGGCACCGTTCTCGAGCAGGTGCGTGGCGAAACTGTGGCGTAACACGTGCGGGCTCGCTTTCCCTTCCCAGCCGATTTCACGGAGCAGGTCGTGGATGTCGTTGCGGAGTGTGCGGATGGAGAATGGCTTGCCGTCTTCGCTCAGGAACACGTAACTCGTTTCGCTCGGAGCATGCCCGGCCTCGATTTCTGCGGCCCTGAATTTCCCAAGCCATGTGATAAGCGAATCTGTGATGGGGACGATGCGTTCCTTGTTGCCTTTACCGATGACGCGGACAAGGCGTTCTTTTGTGCGTAATTGGTTCCAGCAGAGGGTTTGGCATTCCGAGATGCGGAGTCCGGAACCGTAGATGAGTTCGAGCAGGAACCGTGCACGGATTTGCGGTAGTTTCGGGTTTTCGGGCAACTCCGGGAATTTTTCTTCGACGAGGTCCTTTTGCCCGAGTATGCTTACGAGTCGTTTAGGACGCTTTGGCATGGGAACTGCTTCGGCGGGATTTTTCTGCAAAATTTTTGAGCGGACGAGGTATTTGCCGAAACTTTTTAGTGCGGCGAGGTGCTCGCAGATGCTGGTGGGGGCGAGTTTTTGCTTGATTTTCAAATCCCACACAAAATTCTTGACGCTCATTTCGGAGAATGCGGCGAGAGGTATTGCCTTTGCCGAGGTGGCTTCGTGTGTCGCATTCTTATTTGCGGGACCGTTTCCGGCTATTGAAGAACAGTATTTTTCGAGCGATTTTCGGTAGGTAATGACAGTTCTTTCGGAATACCTCCGCTGTGTTTGCAGGTATATCAAGAAATTTTGGATGTATTCGTCTAAAAGCATTGTCTTTTATAGTTTTCGTAAAGAAAAATATCTATTTTAGTTGTCACCAAATGTCTTTTTTGAAAAATTTTTATACTCTACGGACTGTTTTTTACGCCTGTGCGCTTGCGTCTGCGGCTTATGCTGCCGACCGCGTTGTAGGCGCGAATGCAACTCTTGATATTGAACCGGGTGCACGCTCTGCGGCCTTGGGTTCTGCGACTCTGGCTGTCGAGGGCGATTATCTTGGACTCATGACCAATGCGTACCAGCTTTCGCAGGCGAAGTACATGTGGGCGTCGTTCTCGCATACCGCGTATTACGAAGATACCAAGTACGATTACGCTTCGATGGTGATTCCGCTCTCACAGAATCAGGGACTAGGTGTTTCTTTTTCTAGGTTCGGTGCCGATGACATCCCTTACATTAGGGAAGGTGAACCGTTGCCTGAGGGTTCGGACTACAACACGCTCTCTATTGCGGACTGGGTGTTCTCCGTATCGTGGGGACGCCGCATCATGGACCGCTTGGACTTGGGACTTGCTTTCCATGTGCTGTACCGCGACATGGACCAGAGCGGCTGGGGATTCCGTGGTGACGCAAGTGCGCGTTACCAGATAATGGACGACTTTTACGTGTCGGGACTCTTGAAGGGCTGGACTTCGTCGGCTGCATCCTGGGAATCCGGCGAGTTTGAATATTAGCTCCTGAGTTTTACGTGGCGTTGAGCTATGGGCTCCCTGTGGCGTACCTCTACGGCAAGTTCAATTTCTACTGGCAGAGTGCGGGATTTTTCCATCACGATTCCAGGGATTTGGACTTTGATGAAGATACGCACGGTGGCGAACGCATTTGGGAAGATCCGCTGGACTGGCTTTCTGGCGGCCGCGGTGGTGTCGAGTTCGCGTTTGACTTTGGTCTCAAGTTGCGGGTTGGTCTCAGCAGTTTCACGACGTTCAAAAGTGTGACGGCGGGTGCCGGTCTAACGATTATGAACTTCCTCGTGGTGGATTACGCGTTTGAATCGCATCCGGTGTTCTCGTCGGTGCACCGCGTTAGCGTTAGCTTTAGCCCGTATCTCTTTGGCCACAAACCGAGGGAAGAAGGCCATCTGAACAAGACGGATGCATCAAGGAAACTTGTGACGGAAGACCCAGAAGAATTGCCTGTCGAAGAATATGTGGAAGAGAGCATCCAGGAAACGCCCGTGACTCCGGTTGAAACTCCGGCGGTGCCTGCGGAAAAGCCGGTGACAGAATCGGCTCCTGTGAATTCCACCACACCTACGACGGCTCCTGTCGCTCCCGCAACATCGAAACCGGCTCCGATTATCGAAACTGACGACGAAATATTGGAATAGTAACTTTTTCAAAAAAATCGGATATATTGCTCGAACAATAGCTTATATTTGTTTTCATGACGCAAGTAAATATAAAGAATATAGGTTCATTCCTCGTGCTTCCCGCTCCTCTCAATCCGATAGGGGCATTTGACGCTGAAGCGTTTAAGGCTAGCTTTCGATCACTGGTTGACGCAAACGCCGAAGCCCTGTATATCGCTGTCGATTTGTCGGGTCTCGATTTTGTCTATAGCGATGCCTATAATGCTTTTATGCAATGCCATCAGGAACTGTCCAATAAGAACGGATTGTTCGCAGTGCTTGCCGATATGGATTCGCTTGCGAGTAGCTTGAGAAAGGTGGGACTGGAACGCTTTATCCGTATCTTTAGCAGAGAAGAGGATATGGCGGCCTATGTTCCGGTCAATGCGTCCAAGATTTCCATAACTCCGCCGAAGAACGAGACGGATTTGAAATCTCCCAATATCCCGGTTGAGGCCACAACTTCGACGGCTGCACCTGCTGCGCCTGAGGCGCCTGTAACGGAAACGGCTCCCGCAACGCCTGCCGCTCCTGAAAAGAAACCTGAATTTCATGGTTTGGATAAGAATCCGCTTGAAGACGAATCGTCTTCTTCGGGTGGTTGCGCCTTTGTCGTGGTCGTCCTCTTGATTGCGATTGCTGTTGCCGCCTATTTCTTCATGTAACCGATGGCTGTAGAGTTCCCCACAGAAATTCAACGAAAAAAAAGAAAGAATCGCCTGCAGCATAAATTCCCGTTGGTGAGGATTGTTTTCTTTTTCATCCTGATTGTTGTTGCTTATGCAAACGGCTGGTTCCGGATGCTCTACGACAAGTTCCTGATGCCCGCCAACGAAGAACCCGTGCGCGTGGCTGTCGAGGAATGGATTGAAGGCTGCACGTCGTATAATGGCACTCCGTTCGAACTCAAGGACGATTTTGCCCAATGCTCCTGGATTGTAAACGATTCCCTTGTTCTCCCGAATTCTTTTTTGCGGTATGTCAAAAGCCTTGCTTCCAATGGTGCTAAAATCCATTGGGTCGCTCCCAAGAAGGATTTTGGCGAGGCGCTCCTCGTAGTTCTAGAAGATTCGACCCGCAGCGTCTTTTTACACATGTCGCGGGAGGATTCGTCGAAGGTCTGGATTTCGGGCAAGAATGGTTGCCTATTCCCAGGTCCTTGTCCGCATGTTCCGCTGGGGTGGTCCGCGCTTTCTATTATGGACAACTTTGACTTTGAAGGACAGGAGGAATTGCTTTCTGCCGACGTGTTTACCGGGCTTGGCGAGGCTCCGATTTACCCAGTGCTACCTGGAGTTGTGCTTGAGGCGGGGCGCGATTCGCTGGGCATGTTTGTCGAACTCAATCACGGAAACGGGATAACTTCGCGCATGTTTGGAATAGGTTCATGGAAGATGGCGCCTGTTGTAGGCCGGACTCTTGGCGTGAAAGATGCTGTGGGTCGCCTTTCGCCACAGGATAGTTCCTCGTTCTTTTTGACGGTACGCCAGAACGGTTTGTTTGTTCGCTGGAGGGATTTTTATAAATCGACGCATCCGGTGGATTCAGCCCAAATTGCTATATTCAAAAAGAATTTGCCTTTTTGAGTGAGTCTGTATGAAGCGTAAGTCCGCAGTGTTGCTAGTCCCGTTTCTTTTGTGCTTCTCTTTGATGACTTTTTTTGCATCATGCTCGTGGGATGGCGATGGCCCTCTTGAAGTGATGCCGAACGGGGAATCTGTGGAAGGTGAGGGATATTTTTTGGGAGCAAGGCTCGATTCCGGAAAGACAATCCATTTGATGGACGACACGCTTTACGTGACCCTTTCGCAAATTTGGTCCTTTTCGAATTGCTCGCTCACTTCGATTGATATGGATTACGGTGTCGAAGACACGACAGTCGTCTTTTCGCCCAAGATAAACATCAAGGTGAGTACTGATGATTGTCCTTCCCCGATGTATCGGCCCGATACGACGTTCAAGATAATCTTGGATGATATTCCCCAGAAAGTGACGGAAATCGTTGTCGTGAACGATGAACAGACTCTTTTGAGTTCCATTCTGTACCGTCGCGGTAAGTTTGTTCGTGATACGTTTAGCATCTTTGTGGATTCTTCTTTTGACGATATGTCTGCGCTTCCGTTACGGACAAAGGGATCGCCATCGATATTGAGGGTTCTCGATTCTATTACTCCGCAGAAATTTCTTTGGAGGACGCTCCGTGCAAAATGCACCATGCGGGTGGATAAGTGCGATTCCGTCGTTGCTGATACCATCTATCCGACTAGCTGGAATATCAACGATACGGCGCTTGTTCCGGTGCGCTACGCTTGTGCATCACCGGATTCCGTTTATTGCCTGAATTCCAAGTGGGAGTATGATTCGACTTCGCTAGGGAAGGTGAAGGAGCGGCTGGATACCGTTTGGCATTCGAGCCTGTATTATATCGAAAAGATTCCTTCGTGTGCCAGGATGTCCGCTTTCAATTATACAGGGCTGAATCTTGGTAGAACGGCTATTTTTGGAAGGGAACTTTTTGTGCCGGATGAAAGTGAACGTTCCTGCGGCCCTTCGACAAAGAAAGACTGGCTTGTTTATAGTTTCTCGACAAATAGCGTTTTGCTAGAAAGCGAAGACGGAACGCCAATAGATAGTTTGTATAAAATCTGGAAGTCGGCGACGGTGGCGCCCGATGCGCTCGTTGCCGATTCGACGGAGTCTAAATGATTGAATACTCTTTTGCTGCTGAAATTCCCGAAGAAGACAAACCCGTAATTCTGGAAAGCAAAATTTATAAGCAGTGGCTCGAAGCTTCCGAAAAAAAGTTTAAGATTACGAAGGTGCATTTTGCATCGGTGGATTATTTCAACAAGCGTCATGAACCGCTGTTCATCAAGTTGAATGCGACGGCGTTCTTGCCGGACGGAAAACCCGTGCACGGGATTGTGCTTGTGCGCGGTCATGCCGTGGGCGTGTTGGTCGTGCTCCATTGCGAAGGCGAACGCTATCTGTTGCTGGTGCGCCAGCCGCGGTTTGCCATTTCGGAGACGGCGTCGCTCGAAATTCCGGCGGGGATTCTCGACTGGTCGGGCGATTACCGTAAGGTGGCGCTCTCGGAACTTGAAGAAGAGGCGCAAATCAAGGCCGACGATTCCGAACTTATCGACTTGATGGACTTTTGGTACAAGGGCGCAAGTGACGGCTTTGCCGGGAGCTGCGGACTTTTGGATGAACGCATCCGTCTTTATGCGATTGAACGCAACGTGACCCGCGAAGAACTCGATGCGATGGACGGCAAAAATCAAACCTATACCGACGAAAACGAGTGGATTCGCACGGAAGTGCTGCCTTACGAGGAGGCTGCGCACAAGTTTATCGATGGGAAGAACTTTATCGCGTTATTCCTATACGAACGCTGGCTCGCGTCTAGACGAGAAATGAGTGAATAATCGTCATTCTGAACGAACCCTGGAGCGCAGCGATAGGGGAAGTGAAGAATCTAGAGCAATAATTAACTGGATGCTTCGTTGCACTCAGCATGACGTTTTTACGTCATTTAAATTCTGCTGACTGCCTATTGTCAGCTTGTTTAGAAAATCGTATTGTTAATTGTAAGTCCTGCGAAAAACAGGATGAGGTAGCCGTACCATAGGCCGGTCGGAACGTAGTTCCAAACGCGTTTGTACTTGCTTTGCTCACTCTTGTTCTTGTCCTTGATGCGGACAATGTTTTTCTTGAGATAGAATGCGCAGAGAGCGAGCCCCGCGATACTGATAAGAATGAGAAGTACGTATGCCATGCCCCTAAATATAACAAAAACAAATGTGATGTTTACGCGGGAAAGTGATACAGAACAACCCCCAGTGCAGTATGGTTTGACGGGCTTTCCCAAAAATGTTACTTTATGGGTATGAAACGTTTACTTTTTGCTTTCATTGTTTTAGCTCTTTCCATTAATGCTTTTGCGACCTATGTGGCTGTCCTTGAGACTGCGGCTGACGGTAGTGCTAAGGATAGCGTCTCCCTTTTAGACCGCCAGTACCTTACGAACGTATTGCGCGAACAGGCTGTCAAGGAACTCCCTGCTACGGAAGATTTCACCATCATGACCCGCGAGAACATCTTGCAGATGCTGCCGCCGGGCAAGGCGATTGAGGATTGCGAGGGCAGCTGCCTCGTGGAAACCGGCAAGAATATTGCGGCCGATTTCATTTGCCAGGCGCGAGTCGGGCGTTTTGGCTCATCGCTCACGCTTTCGGCGGAACTCTACGAGACGGCAGGGAACAAGCTCATCGCGAGCTTCAACGGTCGTGGGCAGAATGTCGAGGAACTTCTCTCTCTTGTAGAACGGAAATCTCACGATTTCTTCGGGATGATTCGCAAAGTCACTCGTCCGGCAGAAACCGGTAGCAAGGTTGCTGAAAACAAAACTGTCGAAAACAAAGGCGTCGAAAACAAAACTGTTGAATATAAAACTGTTGAAAACAATGTCGGTAGCGAAAAAGTCGAACCGGTTCAGGTAGAAAAAGAAATAAGCGACAAGGACAGTAAAATTGGCGAGAACGTTCCTGCGAACGTGAACGTTCCGGAAGCTACGGCAAAGAAGCGCGGTGTCCATTGGGTTCCGCTGAGTATCAGCGCTGCAGCCACCGTGACCGGTGTCGTGCTTGCCGTGGTCGGGAACAGCAAGGCGAAAAGCGAAAGCGAGAAAAAGCCGGCCTCGCAAGATGAATACAACCGCCGTCACGATGACATCGGGACTTACCAGACCATGCGTGCGGTGGGTATCGGTATCGCGATTGCAGGTGCCGTTGGTGTTGGCTTAAGCTTTGCTTTTTAGGTTTGAGGGGGAACGTTTATGAATTTGAAAAATACGATCAGTAAGAAAATCACTCTCGCTTCTCTCGTCTTTAGCCTCTCGTCTCTCGTCTTATTTGCCGCTTGTACGGATTATCAGGAAGAATTCGAGAACGCCTTCGGGGCGCTGGAATATACGGTAGAATCCAGCGATTCTACACCGGATGGTTCCAGCGATAGCGGCTCCGGGAAATCATCGTCTTCGATCAAGGAG
>JAFWRL010000290.1 GCA_017520105.1 Fibrobacter sp. | reverse complement strand
TATGCGAAATAAGTATTTTGATTTATGGCGGGATTTGGTTATTTTTAGGGCATGAGGTGGTTCAGTTTCTTGTTCGTTTTCCTGTTCATGGCGTGTTCGAGCGATGCTGCGTCGCAGGCTATGTCGAAAGTTTCGAACAAAGGAGATTCAATCGTGCAGAATAGCAAAGGGGCGGCCCCAACGGTCAAGTTGAATTCGGGTTTCGATATGCCGGTTCTCGGGCTTGGCACTTGGACTTTGCGCGGCAAGGTGGCTGAAGACGCTGTCTATGTCGCCATCAAGAACGGGTATCGATTGATTGATACGGCAAAATATTACGACAACGAAGAAGCCGTGGGTAGGGGAATCCACCGGGCGATTGACGATGGGCTCGTGAAGCGCGAAGATTTGTTCGTGACGTCAAAACTGGTGCCGTGGAGCAACTCCTTAGACGAAGACATCGACGACTCACTCGAAAAGCTGGGGCTCGAATATATTGATTTGATGCTGTTGCACCAGCACGGGAGTGACGCCGAAGACAAGGCGGTTTACAAGGCTATGGAACGCGCGGTGAAAGCGAAGAAGATCCGTTCCATCGGCATTTCGAACTACTACACCGAAAAGACGGCGAAGCGCTTTTTTGCCGATTTCGAAATCAAGCCTGCCGTGGTGCAAAACGAGAACCATGTGTTTTACCAGAACACGGAATTCAAGGATTACGCAAAACGCTACGGCGCTGTGGTGGAATCTTATTACCCGCTGGGCGGGCGCGGCCACACCGAAGATGTCTTGGGGAACAAGGTTGTCGCAAAGATAGCGAAGGCTCACGGGAAATCGGCCGCACAGGTGGTGTTGCGCTGGCATGTGCAATCGGGCTACATTGCCATTCCGGGCTCCAAGAACCCTGACCACATCGCAGAAAACATATCGATTTTCGATTTCGAGTTGACTGACGACGAAATGAAGCAAATCGCCGCCCTCGATACGAGACACCGCTACGAGAATTGGTGAAAACTCCCCCACTATTCACTTGACGCATAGCGGATTTATTATATTCTCCCCCAAAAGGGGCTTTTTATGTTTGTCGAGACTTACATCTTGCGATTGCTGGCCGGGTTCCTGGAATACGGGACCCTTTCTACCGTTGCGGACAAGCTCTACACTTCGCAGCCGGCGGTGAGCCGCGCATTCAAGAAGCTGGAAGACGAAATCGGTGCTCCGCTCTTCGAGCGCAAAAAGAACCGCATCGAGCTGAACGAGAAGGGACGCACGGTCGCCGAATACGCGAAACGCATCATGGATTTGCAAGGCGAGATGATGGAAAAGGTGAGCCCGCAGGGAGCGGGTACGCGCACGTTCTCTATCGCGTCGGTGGCCATCCTCCCCGCCATGCGGATGGTGCAGGAACTGCAGGAGAAATACCCTGGCGCGCAGGTCACTTACGAGATTATCGACAACGAGGCGGGCGTGCTGAAGGCGCTGAACGAGGGCACGGCGGATATCGGCATCACGCTCAAGGCCCCACGCGCAAAGAAATACCGCGCCGAAAAATACATG
>JAFWRL010000289.1 GCA_017520105.1 Fibrobacter sp. | reverse complement strand
GATGCGCTCGAAATCCGACTGCTGGATCGGGGTCGGTGTCATCAAATCGTAGTAGAAACCCTTTTCGATAGCCGGACCGTAGGCGAGCTTGGTGCCCGGGAACAGGTCGCAGATGGCTTCGGCGAGCACGTGGCTGCAGCTGTGACGCAGGAGCATCAGAGCATCCGGGTCGTCGTTGCTCGGCGTGATAATCTTGATGGTGCCGCTCTCGGTGAGCGGGCGCGTGAGATCGAGGACCTTATCGCCGAGTTTGACGCCAAGCGCCTTGCGTGCAAGACCTTCGGAAATGCCCTTCGCAATTTCGAGGCCGGTGGTGCCCGATGCTACGGAACGTACGGAGCCATCGGGGAAGGTGAGTTCGATTTGAGACATAAATAATCCTTTTTGTGGGCGGTTCTCGCCCGGTTCCCCAGAAATACGACATCTGGCGGTGAGGCGAAATTTAGCTAAAGGCGAGCGTCGCGGCAACCAAGCTTGCTTGGTTTGACATAACCGAGCCGCACTAAATGCACACGAAGCGTGATCATGTGCCAGAAGGAGAAAAGAGTGGCGGATTAAATGGCGGATTAAATGGCGGATTAAAAATTGAACTAAATGAAACACAGCAGAAAGTGTTCCTGGAAATCACAAAAAGACCTGGAGTTATGATAAAAGAACTTTCTGGCAGACTACAAATGCCTATTGACACACTTGATAAGGTTGTTTCGTCTTTGCGTAAAAAAGAACTTATTGAACGCCGTGGTTCTAAAAAGACTGGCGGCTATTGGGTGAAAAAGACCCCTATGTCCACAAGCTGGTAATAAACATCGGGCTGGCGTCATCGGCCTTCTTGAAGCCGCAATGTTCGTAGAAGGAGAGTTCTTCGTTGTAGGCGACTACGACTACGCGCAGGTAATCCTTGTAGATTTCCTTGACACGTTCCACGAGTTCCTTGCCGATGCTTTGGCCCTGGTATTCGGGGCGCACGAGCAGGTAATGAACGTAGGCGTTCATGATGCCATCGTCCATTGCGCAAATCATGCCGACGAGCTTTTCGCCGTCCCAGGCCGAGATGACGGTCTTGAAATTCTTCATCGCGACGACGAGTTTGTCGGGGAAATGTCCCGAGGACCATTCGACGGAGAGGAAGAGGTCTTTTAAGTCTTGCTCAGAAAAATCGTGAGTGTCTTTGTATGTAATGCTCATTTTTTTTCTCTTAATGATAATTCCACGTGCTAATTCCGTGCACATTCAATTCAGAATCTAGCAGTACGTATCCGTCAAGATTATAGCCGCCAGCAAAGAACACATATACGGTATCTTGCAAATCTTTCGTCGAAATGACATATCTATTGAAAAGGGTCATTGCAGTTGTAGTCGGGCGGTCATCTGCCATTCCAGATGATTCCGTAAGATTTACAACTTTGTCACCTTTTACAGCCATCAATTCCATCCCGTCATCTATAATGCCGCAACCAGAAGTGTCCGGGATAAGTACCTCATAAAAAGATACGTTATCCTTATACCCTACTAACGGTTTGATAACGACATCGCTTGACTTGGCATCTCTTTCAGAGATAAGATTTTCGTTATAATCACATTTGCAAATAGTCCGTTTCTTTCTAAAGTACTGCTTTACAAGTTTATCCTTTATTTTTTGTTCAACAGAACCGTTCTTTGCAACGGGTTCTATTTTTTCGACATTCGTTCCAAACGGGACTGCAAGTAATGGGAGCATCCCTTTCCCATTTTCTTTCCATGTTTCTAGGGAACGATTTAAAGAATCAAATTGAATTTCATTTTCTATTGAACGCGAACTTTTCGCAAGTCCGATTTCACGCCATGTGCGATGCATAAACTTCAATGTTCCTGCATCGATGCGCTTGCCATCGGCGTTAATCACTTGCCATGATCGCTTCATGATTTTATGCGTGCACGACTTTACATTTTTGAAAATTCCACCAGCATCTTCGCCTTCGAGAAACTCACACGATGGAGACCATCCTTTATCCGTACGAATAAACGCCAAGCGGATATAATATCCATCATGTTCATACGCCTTTGGGTCTTCCACAAACCCAAGTGCAGAAATTTCCTTGCCAATCGAGCAATCTGGCATCAGAAGCATTACGAGCAGGAATGTGAAAATTCTTAGGAAGTTCATGCACTATAAACAAATAGACTAAGAGCGTGTAATAATATAGAATATAACTATATTTCTTGCATGACCATTTACAATATTGGCAATCGGGTCGTCAACAATTACCTTTTTGCAATTGATGAAGGGTACATTCTCATCGACACAGGATACGAGAACGGTTTTGCGCGTTTTCAAAGAAACCTAAAAAAGCTCAATATACAGCCGAGCGAAATTAAATTCATTTTTTTGACACATGCGCACGACGATCACGCAGGATTTCTGAACAAAGTTCTTGCCATTACAAATGCAAAAGTGATTTTGCACCCCAAAGCAATCGAGCGACTTAAAAGCGGGCAGAATTCTTTCGAAGGCGGATGTTCAAGCATGCTCGCCTACATTTTCTGCAAGCTGTTCGCACTGTTCGGAAAATCTGGACACAAGTTCCCGCCAATCAAAGATGAATATTTAAATCGTTTGATTACCACTGATTCGCAAGAATTTCGCAATATGAATTTGCCGATTCAAGCCATTGAGACGCCGGGCCATACCGCAGACCATATTTCTCTTTTGAAAGACGGAATTCTATTTTGCGGTGATGCCGCCATGAACGGATTTCCTAGTATCAAGCGCAATATCATTTGGATAGAAAATCTGCATGAGTACCGCAAATCGTGGGAAAAGATGATTGCTTTCTATCCCGCCAAAATTTATCCATCGCACGGTAAACCGTTTGACGTGAACGATTTGAAAAAATTTTTAAAAAGTATAGATGAAATAAAATTACGTCCATTAAAGTGACAAACGGCGTTCACACGGTCTATCGGATTATTAAAAGTGATGTGTTGTTCGATACTTGACCGCTTTATCCGACGTTGTTTTTCTCCACTACATTTTGTATATTACCTTCAGCACCAGAAAGGGTGATGTTATTAGATCGCAGTCCGCGCAAGCGGGGCGGTCTTTATTTTTTAAGGGAGCAAAAAATGAACAAAATCAAACTTATCGGCATCAACACAGCAGGGGCAAAACGCTTGTGGTATGGACCAGAAACAAAAATCGGTGTTTTCGCGTCGAGAGATTTTGATGCGAACGACTACCGCTTGGAGCAATGGGCCACAGAAATGGGACGATATCATCAATGCCTTGTGAGCACGTTTCATTCTGATGCGGAGCGTCGTATTTTAGACATCGCGCTTGCGAACGGAGCGTTTGCGGTCTGGATTCGCGGTTGCAACCTCCCCCACATTTACCGTGGCGCTGTTGAAAAAGCTATGGAAAACGACCACTTGCTGATGCTTTCGTGCTTCCACAGAAAGCACCACACAGAAGCGACGGCACGTTATTGCGTGCAATTGGTGTCTATGTGCACGAAAAGGCACACGTTCTTTTTGAACGAAAACGATTCGCTGTTGGAGCCAGTTTATCGCAAGGTGGCCTGGTACTACAACACGAAAACTTTCTACGGACGCGATTAGCGCGCATTTCATTGCAGCAACAAACGTTCACGCGTGTTTTTAAAATATATCTTTAAAATATGATTAGAATTCTCCAAAAATCCATCTTCGCCCTTGCCGTTTGCGGGGCAGCTCTTTGCAGTTTTGCGGCAAGTGCCAAACCTTACATGAACGCGGACGCACTTCCGAACGCGCTCAACTTCTACCCCGCGCCGCCGGAAACCACTTCGGTGCAGTTCATGTACGATATTTCGCAGTACATGTGGGGCAAGGCCATGAGAGCGGATTCCGCACGAGCAGCTCTTGCGATTGCACAGGCGGAAACCAACTTGGACACAATGGTCCGAATGTTCAGCAAGCCCTTCGGCATGGAGATTTCTGCAAAAAAGACTCCCGCCATCATGAACGTAATAGAGCGTGGGATTGCAACGCTCCGCCAGGTAGGCCGAGTCCCGAAGAAGCACTACATGAGGCGTCGCCCGTTCGACCGCTTCAACGAACCGACACTCGTCCCTAAGGACGAAGAATCTTTGAGAAAGAACGGCTCTTACCCGTCGGGGCATACGATTCTCGCGTGGTCCATGGCTATGCTGCTAGTGGAAATAAACCCAACTGCACAAGATGCGTTGTTGAAGTACGCTTATGAATGGGGACAAAGCCGCGTGATTGCCGGGTTCCACTGGCAAAGCGATGTTGACGCCTCGAAGGTTCTTGTGTCGGGAGCTTTTGCTAGTCTGCATAATGACGAAACATTCCTCGCCGACATGAAAAAGGCACGCGCTGAATTCAAGAAGTTATCTGCAAAGAAGAAGTAATTTTAAACTTTTTAACTTTTAGTCATAAAAGGGAGATGCCCGCTCAAGGCGGGCATGACAGAGGGACGTAACGTTTAACTCTACCGAGTTTTCACTCTTTTCTACGATAAACGTTCGCAAGTATCGCACCCGAAATATTGTGCCACACGGAGAATATGGCGCCGGGGACGGTCGCCATGGCAAGGCCCGAGAACGCGGTCGCCGCAAGGCTTGTAGCAAGCCCGGAATTCTGCATGCCGATTTCGATGGAAAGCGCCTTCGTCTTGGGTGTCGAGAATTTCAGCAACTTCCCGAGGCCAAAGCCGCAGCCGTAACCGAGCAGGTTGTGGAGAATCACCACCGCGAATACAACTGCGCCAGTCGAAAGAATCTTTGCGGCGTTATGCGAAACAACCGCCGCGACAATCATCGCAATCGCAATCACGGAAACGAGCGGCAAAACCTTCACAGCTCGCGCTGTCCATTTGCCAAAGAACTTGTTTATGACAAATCCTAACGCAATCGGCACGATGACGACCTTCACGATGGAGAGGAACATCGCCATCACATCGACGTTCACGGTGGTACGCAAAAGCAAGTACGTAATCGCCGGAGTCAGCACGGGAGCGAGCAGCGTATTCACGCTGGTCATGCCAACAGAAAGTGCAACATCGCCTTTCGAAAGATACGTGATGACGTTACTCGAAGTGCCTCCTGGGCATGTGCCTACGAGAACCACGCCCGCCATGAGGGCGGCATCGAGCCCGAAAATCTTGGAGAGCACAAATGCGAGTGCGGGCATCACGACGAACTGCGAGGCACACCCGATGGTGATTTCTTTCGGGCGCGTAAACACAAGCTTGAAATCGTTCAACTTGAGCGTAAGTCCCATGCCGAACATCACTACCATCAAAAGGTAATTCACCCAAGAAAGTTCAATCCAAAGTGTCGACTTTGGCAAAAACAACGAGAGCGCCGCGATGATCAAAACCACGACCGCCATCCACTTGCCGACAAATTCACTGATTTTTTCGAGAATGCGCATAATAAAACCTTCTTAAATCAACAAAAAAATAGACATTTTTAGTTCACAGTTCAAATTTCAATAGTTTCTTCATCGCTTACAATAAAAGCCTTGAGCCGCTCCATAGACCGATCAAAATCGTATTTAACGGAACATTCCCAAATGGTCGCAACGCGATAACCCAGCAACGACAACTCCCAATTCGTCTTGACAT
>JAFWRL010000288.1 GCA_017520105.1 Fibrobacter sp. | reverse complement strand
TGACCCGCTGCATTCAAAGTTTCGATGATATTCATAAGAGGTAATATAGTAATAGTTGAAGTTGTGAAAATAGGATGTTTTTTTCTTTAGGGGCTACAAAAAAGAAAATGATAAAAGTGATTTCTGCAAGATTAGTTTTGTTGTTATCTGATAAACAAATTATTTTTGTATTTTACGGATATTCAAAAGGGGAAGATCTTCTAAACTAAACGATCCGAGCGTGAAACTTGATTACAAAAATGAATCGCTCAGCGTCCGCTGCGTCAAGGACTAAGTAAATTCGGAATTAGTATATCTGAATTTGGACTTTTCGCGAAGTAAAGCAAGAGCCCCGTTGCCGGGGCTTTTCTAGTAACTATTTACAGATAACTAGTAACTGCGGCGAAGCCGCATTCTACCTTATACCGAAGAACACGACCATGCTGAAAATGAGCGCAAAAATGCTCACCAAGTGCATGCGCCATACGATTTTGGAGTTCATGAGGGGCTTGCTCGGGAAGCGTCCGTCCCACTTCTTTTGGTAGTGGTGGTGGAGTGGCGCACAAAGGAAGATGCGTTTGCCTGTGCCAGTCGCTCTTTTGGTTATTTTGAACCAGGTGATTTGCATTAGCACGGAGCATGCTTCGGCGATGATGATGATGCAAACGATGGGGAGGAATAGTCCCGCCTGTACCAAGATGAACATGATGCCGATGGTAGCGCCGAAACCGACAGAACCGGCGTCGCCCATGTAGATTTCGGCCGGAGGGCTGTTGAACCACAGATAAGCGAGCAACGCGCCAGCAATGGAGGTCGCCAACGGGACAAGTTCATCGCAGCCGGGGAGATACGGCACGCTCAAGTACTGGCTGAAGATAAAGTTACCGCTCACATAGGCCACAAGACCCACGAAGAACATGCTGGTGAGAATCGGTACAGAAACGAGGCTGTCGAGACCGTCCGTGAAGTTCGTTCCGTTTGCGGATGCCGCGATGACGAACGTCATGAATGCAACGAAAATCCAGTTGGGAAGGTGAATCTGGAACACGTCAATAGGGCAGAACGGAATGGTCAAGTCGCCTTTGAGTTCGGGAATGAACTTGTAGCAGAAAACGGCAACGACAAAACTGAATAAAAAGTAGAGAACGAGTCTGAGTGTGCTGGATATGCCGTCTGCTTTGTCCATGTAGTCGGCGGCTTTGAGCTTGCCCTGATTCACGAGGCGCTTGGCGCGGATTTTGGCCATGTCGTCGGTGGCGCCGACGGCACTGAACAGCGCTAAAATGACGAGTGTCGAAATGGTGTAGCCGTTCATCTGGCACACAAGCAGCGATACGATTTCCACGATGACGACGAGAAGGAGACCTCCCATAATCGGGGGCGATTTTGTCTTTCCGTCCTTGTCGAAATCGCTGGTGGCGTCCAATCTCTGCAAAAAGCGGATGTACTTTGGCATAAAGAAGAGCACCAAGATGATGGAGAGCATGGCGGCAGAGCCTGCGCGGAACAGACGTCCGTCGAAAAGGTCGATGTGAGTTGTTTGATAAAGCCAGTGGCAGAGCATATTTTAGGTTTGGGGAAAAGAGCTCGGGCTTCGCCCTTTTTAGGCGAAAAGTGTTGTTTAGTTTTACATAGAAAAATTATATAACGGGTTCACAAAGCTTGATGGACGGTGTAAAAATAAAATATTGTAGTTGTATTGGCTAGGAATTGTAAAAAATTCTACATTTGGATATATGAGTGAAATGGATATCGAATGCCCGCATTGCGGAACGAAATTTAAGGTCCAGATAGACGGTGACTTCTCGAATATGATGGTGTTCCCGTGTGCTAGGTGCCAGACCCCCTTGATGTGCTATCATGGGGAGGTTTCGGAGCTGGACCGCGAGGAATTTGCAAGGTTGCGCCAAAGACTTTCGAAGGTCTTGGATGTCGTGATGCGTCAGGACGGTACCGTGGGCGAGGTGGCGAATTCGCTTAAGAAACTGGTGGATGTTTCGAACGCTCGTGCCGACGAACGCGCTCATGAACACTCGGCGATTACGGACGATGAACTAGAGGCGTTGCAGAAGGACCTTGCGGACCTCGATGTCGATGCCTTCTTGAGCAAATTGTAAAAACATGCTTGAATTTTTCATTGCTGCTCTTGTAATCGGGATTGCTCCTGGACCGGATAATTTATTTGTGCTTGCCCAGAGTGCGACGTACGGGGCGCGTCTCGGATTTTGCATTATTCTCGGGCTTTGTACTGGGATTGCTTTGCAGATTTGCCTTCTGGTACTTGGGGTGTCGGCTTTGATAGCCGCTAGCCCGATGGCGTTTTTTGTGATTCAGTGCCTTGGCGCAGCGTACCTGCTGTACCTCGCGTACAAGAGCTTTCAAGTCCGCGCTGGAACTGTGGATTTAGACGACAAAACGGGCTCGGCGGCTTCATCCCATCCTGAGTCTTCATCACGTCATCCTGAGGGGCAAAGCCCCGAAGGATCCAGGCCCGCAGAACATGGCCTGCCTTCGGCGCGCAAGCTTTACCTGCGCGGAGTCATCATGAACATGACGAACCCGAAGGTGATTTTGTTTATTCTTTCACTGATTCCGCCTGCGGTGCGTTTGGACCGCCCGATTCCCCCGAGTTTGCAGACTGCGATTTTCGGCGCTGAATTTATCGTGGCGACAATGATTGTCTTTGGCTCGATTGCACTTTTGGCGGGGACCGTCAAGAAATATCTTTTAAATTCGCCAAAAGCAAACCGCAACCTCAACTGGTTTAGCGGTTGCGTTTTTATCTTGCTTGCAATTGCCTTGTTTGTCGTTTGACGAGCGCGTTATCGTAGCTGCGTCGTGATGTCAATTGTATTGCCACGGCCAAACTGGTCCATGTAGGTCAATTTCCATGTAAACGAAGCCGGGGTCTTGTCCGAGGTGTTGATGAGGCGCACCGAGAAATTCCGTGCTCTTTCGGGGATGATCCAGCCTTGGCATAGACCGGCCATTCCGGAGGGCATAGGATTGTATGTGTGCGCTACGATGCCACAGCCCTGGTCGCTGACATAGGTGTTGTATTCAATGGAACTCTTGGAGAAGAGGGTTTCCTTGGCATATTGAATTTCGTTAAACAACGTGTAGCCGTGTGCAATGCGGTTTTCGTTGGTGGAAATGTTCGCCTTGACGGTGTCCAGTTCTTCTTTCGGGAATACCATGGAATAGGGCTCCGTCACGCGCTCTGACGGCTTGAGTGCGAAATTGGCGTCTAGGTGCAAGACAAAACCTTCGGGCAACCCGCTGGCGCTCATTTTATAATTGCTGACAAACTGTATCAATGTGGTGCACGTGGCTGCCGGGAGTGTCGAAAGTTTGCTCTTGATGTCGTCTATGTCGAATTCCGGGATGTCGGCGTAGGGAATGTACGACGTGAGGGCGCTGTCGCCTAGATTGATGTCGATGAGTCTGGTCTCGTCGGTGCTCCCGCGGAAATATTGGGCGTGTTTTTCGCTCCCGTCTCCGGGGAACATTCCTTCGCTATGGAGGCTGATGTATCCTCCGACATATTCAACGCAGCTTTTTTGACGGCATGCAAAGGATCCATTGTTCTGGATTTCGCAGTCGCCCTGGTCGAAATAGCCCGTGTCGAGCGCTCCGTTTTCGACAGGGTAGAGCAGACGGTAAATCTTGTGGCGTTCATCTTCGGGTTCGTTACGTAATTTGCTGTAGCTGCTGGACGAACGCACGATCGGTTCGAAAATGGAAGAGTTGCCGTTGCTGCCTGCGGATTTAGCGCCTGCGGAACTAGATAGCGTTGTGTTTGACGAAGTTGCTGTTGAACTGGATGGATTTTTTGCCGTGCTTGAATTGATGGTGGTGGAGCTAGATGCGCTTGAATTGGAGCTCTGGTTTGCGGAACTTAAGGTCGCAGAGTCCGAAGATCCTTGTGCTGAAGAGGATGATACTTTTGCCGAACTGGATTGAACGTTTGCCGAACTCGAGGGCGTCTTTGCTGAACTCGAGGAAGCCTTTGACGAGCAGGAACCTTTATATTCGGAATTGGAGGAAAGTGATTCGGAATAGGAATCGTCCGTTTCGGAACTGGACAGAACCGTTTCTGAATCGCTAGAATATTCGCTTAACGCGGAAATTGGATCGTTGGCGTTGTCGGAACAACTTGCTAAAAAGGCTACCGCCCCAAAGGGGACTACTGCTAGGCCGTGAATTATCTTACGAATCATTATGAAATATCCTCCTTCTTTTAAAATATATACAAAAAACAAAGGTGGACTTTTATTTAATGTCGTTGTTACGATAATTGTTGTTGTATGAGCAACAAAAGCTTCTTGATTGTCTCTTCGGGGGATTCCTTGGAGTTTCCGCCTGCGGCGCGAATGTGGCCGCCTCCGCCAAAATTCTTGGCAATGGCGTTGACATCGACAACATAATTGCTACGCAAGCTGATTTTGTATTCCCCATTGACGGGGTAAAGGAATATGGCGACTTCGGTGCCGCTCACTTCGCGTAAAGTGTCGATGACGTTACTCAATTCGACCGGCGTTACGGAGTAGCGGGTCATGTCGTCGGGGGTGAGGTAACTATAAACGACCTTGCCGTTAAGTGCAAGTTTGCTGTTCAGCATCACGAATCCGGTGACGAGCGTCTGGATGTATGTCCTTGTATAGTAGGTCTCGTTGATGATGCGTGTAAAGTCGATTCCCTTGTCGAGCAATTCTCCAATGGCGACCATCGTCTTTTGCCCGGTGCAGCTAAATTTGAATGCGCCTGTGTCGTGAACAATTCCAAGATAGAGACATTCTGCGGTGTCTTTGCTTATTTTATTCGGGTTAAGCAAAAAGAACAGGACTTCGCTTGCGGAACTCGCCTTGACTTCGACAAAATTTTTTGTGCAGAGATTCAGCGGGTTGCTGATGTGGTGGTCGATGTTGCAAGTTTTGGTTGCTGTCTTGAGGCATTTTTCGCCGTTGGCTCCGATGCGTTCAAACGAAGGCGTATCTATGAGGAATGCTAAATCGACAGGTGCGGAACTGTCTTCGTAAATTTCGCAAACTTTGTTTGAATTGGGGAGAATCTTGTAGCTTTCGGGAAAGCGTTCCAAAAACAGTTGAACCTTGATTGTCGGATAGTTGTCGCAAATGTAGTTGTAAAGTCCAAGGGTGGAGCCTACGCAATCGCCGTCGGGGCGGACATGCCCGAAAATGGCTACGGTTTTAGATTCGTTCAATAAATCATCTATTTTCATGAAAACGAATATAGTAAGTTGAGTTCTAAGTTCTGAGTTACTAGGGTGCCTATGGCACAGTTATGAGTTTAGAGTTACTAGAAATGTTCTTATTGCATCCTCTAGTAACTAGTAACTATTAACTAGTAACCATTAACTAGTAACTAAATTTACTTCCATGAAACTTCTTTTTACTGATTTGGATGGTACGCTTCTCGACGACGCGAAGAATATCAGCGACGCGGATATGGCTGCTATACACGCGATGATAGACGCGGGCCACAAGTTCGTGATGACGACGGGGCGTCCGCTCACAAGCGTGAAGCGGATTGCGGAAAAGTATGGCTTCTTGAAACAGGGATATTTTTTGGTGAGCTTTAATGGCGGGCTCATTTACGACTGCGGAACGGAACAGCCGATTTTGACGCGCCGCATTGCTGTGGATCAGGTGAAGTTCATTATGGACGAGGCGCACAAGCGCGGAATGCATGCGCATACTTACGCTGGCGATTTAGTCGTTTCGGAATACGAGACGGAACAGCTCAAGACGTATTGTCGCTTGATGCAGATGGATTATGTTGTTGTTGACGACATTCGTACGTACTACGGTGAACAGCGCAATGTGAACGGCCCGATAAATGTCGTGGTGAAACCGCCAATCAAGGTCAACGTCATTACGCCGTTTGAACATTCAAGTCTTGTCGATTTCCGTGCCGACATGCGGACCGTGACTGCGGATAAACTCTTTGATGTGTTCAGCAAGCCCGAAATGCTGGAGTTCTCGCACATGCTTTCGAATAAAGGCGCTGCGGTGCGCTACATGGCGGACTTCTATCACGAGCCGATTGAAAATACGATTGCCGTGGGCGACGAAGAAAACGATTGCCCGATGATTGAAGCGGCTGGTGTCGGTGTGGCGATGGCGAATGCGTCACCGGCGGCGAAGGCCGTTGCAGATTACGTAACGGTGCACGACAACAACCACTCGGGAATCGCCGAAGTTATCGAGAAATTTGTGTTGTAGGGCTGTGAGCTATGGGGTCGGGGCAAAGCCCCTTTGGGGTCGCTTCGCTTTGGGCTGTGAGGTCGCTTTGCTTTGCAAGGCTTTGAACGTTTCTAATTACAATAATCTCAAAGGGAGCCGTCGGCGACCGAGCTCATACCTCATACCTGAAAGGGCCGTAGGCCCGTGCCCATACCTCATACCTACATTACTTTCTTAAGTCTTGCAATTATCTCTTCCACGTTCGTAAATGCGCAGAAGGGGAGGCTCACGACATGTTCCGCAGCTCGATCGGCATGTATATTTGTGTTTTCTAATAATTCATCGACGATGTTGGGCGGGAGTGTATTGATGATACCGGGAGGACCATATAATGCTCCTGCGATATAGTCCGTTTGGTATTTTGCAAAGCAAGGCTGCTCATGCAGCGGCATCGGGTAGTGGATGCAGTAGGGAATTCCTGCGGCGTCCAGTTTTGCGATGAATGCGTCGCGGTCATCTGCCAGCACGGTGTACTGCGCGTAGGTGCTGGTGTTGCCGTCGGCAATTTTCTGCGGTGTGATTTTTGCACCGGCGCTTGTGCCCGCAATGCCCGCACCTGCGGCGATTCTCTCGTTGTATTCTGCAAAAAACTCGTCGTACTTGCGGGCGTTTTCTTGGCGCATCTTCAGCTCGTCTTTGAAATGGCGAAGTTTCACGCGGAGAACCGCTGCTTGGATGGCGTCGAGTCTGCTGTTCATGCCGCAAATCTCGTGAACGTAGCGCGTCTGACTGCCGTGGTTCGCAATGAGGCGGATTTTTTGTGCGAGTTCATCGTTGCTTGTGAAAAGC
>JAFWRL010000027.1 GCA_017520105.1 Fibrobacter sp. | reverse complement strand
GAACAGCGATGCAAAAGAAGCTGCTGAAAGGAAAAATTTTGCAAATGAATATGAATACAAAGGAGCTAAGGATGATGCAGAATCGGGTCAGACTTTTCGTGGCATTGGAATCGGTATTGCAATAGCCGGAGCCGTATGTATTGGCGTGAGCTTTGCATTTTAGGAGGGATGTATGTTGAAGTGGTTAGTAAACCGTGGTTGGTGGTTACGAAATCGTTATTCCCCGCTCCGACGGGGAATCTCTCTCGTCTTTAGTCTTTCGGCTCTCGTCTTAATCATTGCCTGCACCGATTACGTGTCGCAAATCGAAGACCGCTACGGTGAGTGGAATGATGCTCATGCTCAAGTATCTTCTTCTAGCATCACGCAGAAGTCCAGTAGCAGTGTTGCTCAAAATGTGGTTAATCCTTCAACAGTGGTTGTCGGGTACATAACAGATTCCCGCGATGGCCAAATCTACAAGACAGTTACCATTGGTTCCCAGACGTGGATGGCGGAGAACCTCAACTATGCTTACACTGGTGTTCCCTATAACTATAACGGCTACACCTCCGATTCCATTAGTTGGTGCTATGACGATGCCCTCGTTAACTGCATCAAGTACGGTCGCCTTTACACCTGGGCCGCCGCGATGGACAGCGCAGGCACGTGGAGCACAAACGGCAAAGGTTGCGGATTCTATAAAACATGCATGCCTATGTATCCGGTGCGTGGTGCTTGCCCCGAGGGTTGGCATCTCCCGACAAAGGATGAATTCGAATCTTTGTTTGCTGCGGTCGGCGGACGAATTACGGCGGACAAGACGCTCAAATCGACAAGTGGCTGGAATAGTAGCCGCAACGGCACGGATGATTATTCGTTCTCGGCGTTGCCTGCCGGCGGCAGTGGCTACGATGGGTCTTACGGCGATGTTAGCTACACCGCGAACTTCTGGAGTGCTACAGTGATAGAGGTTGATAACCGTTACGCGTACCTCATGTATATGAGCTACTCACTCGGCTCCGTGTACCTGAACAGCAACTACAAGAGCCTCGGTTATTCCGTTCGTTGCGTAAAAGATTAGACGAGAGACTAATGTCGTTAAATTAAAGCAGACCGTGTTCCTTGAGTATCTTTTCGTACTTATCTGCACGAGACTTTTCTTTACTAGCAAGGTTTAGGGCCTCGTCAGCACGGCATTTCTCTTCATTGGCTCGTTTTTCGGCTGCTTTAGCGCGTTCGCGTTCCTCATATACCATGTCATCCAATTCCTGTTGCCAAGTCATATAGCGCTTCCTTGTTTCATTGTCCGACAGATACCATTGCCGCTGGCGTTCGATGTTCTTTGTCTCTTGAGAGGTCGCTCTGTTGGTCGCAAAATATTCAAGGTATTCCTTGATTGATTTCTCGGCGACATCCCTGTACGCATTGAATATATAAAAATTTTTGAAACATAGGTCTCCTAAGTCGTGTTCGGGATGACCTATTTCCAAGTTCTTGAATCTGTAAACGGCACGACCCTGCTTAAAAATATCGTCGGGACAAATGAATATGATGTATTGTTCTTTGAGGTTGCGGTAGGATTCCCCCTTGTTCAGGGCTTCGGAGTCGCACAGTGCCTGATAGTAACGGGTTCGCTTCGGTAGTTCGTGTGTATATTCCATCTGTATTTCTATGTCAAAGGCACGGATGCATTCGCCCTTGGGGCCCCGTTCCTTCACGAAAACATCGTAACGGACGCCTTTGGTGAAGGGACTGTTTTCGGTGGATTTTTCTGGCTCCGGTTCCTGCAAATCAAAGATGTTGATTCCGAGGAGCGCTTCGAGGAAGGGCTTCGCGATATGTTTGTGGCTGAACACGAGCGCGAACATGAAGCGGTTTGTTATGGGTAGTTCTTCGAATGGGATATGGTTTGTCTCCATGATGTTCCTTTGCTTATGTTACGTTGTGCGTCTTTTGGCAAAACAAAAAGAGCCGTCTCTATTTCGATATAAAAAGCGATATAGAAAACGGCTCTTTTGTGAGCATGCCCAGCAATCTGTTGGCAGTGAACAATATAGCAAACGGATTCGGAGAAAACAAACATTTCATGAAAATGTTTCATTTTGCAGTCAGTTGTTTGCAAAATGAACAGAGGTTAACGGGTTCTTTGACGTGTTCTGTCAGTTCAAATTGCAAAAACTGCCCGCGCAGTTCATTCACTGCCGGGCAATTCTTTTGCGAAAATCCGTTACGGTCGAGGATGACGTTCCTAATTCCTAAAATTCCTTAAACGTGAATCTCAGTTCGCCGAACGGAGTGCGGAAGTCCTTGTTTTTCAGGTTGTTTTCTTCGATGCCGGCGAACAGCCTGTAACCGCCGCCAATCGAAACTTCAAGAAGCTTTGTCACGCGGAAGTTGAACTGTGCTGAAAAGTCGGAGGTGAAGAAAGCGTCGTCGGACTTGAATCCGTCTTCGTCGCCCTTGTTCATGAAGTTCACGCTGCCGCCGCCGATGCTAATCGGGAGTGAAATAGAGAACAAACCGTTGCGGAAAACGACCGGTTCCGCGAAAATGCCGTACGAATGGTAATCGAGCATTTGCGGGTGGCGAACTTTTGGGTTCTTCACGTCGCTGAGGATGGTCGAAAAGTATGCACCCAAACTGATGTACGGGTTCAGCACGACGCCGACGCGGAGATTCATGAATATGGTACCGTCGCGGGCAATCAGCGAGTTGCCGCCGCCTACGCTAAGGAGCGCGCTCCATTCGGAGCTCGATTCCTCTTTCGGTTGGTAGTCTTCGGAACCCTGGAGCTTTGCGTTCGCGCTTACGGTAAGGGTCAGTGCCGCAAGAATCGCAGTCCATATTTTTGTCTTTTTCATAGTTCGTCCGTTTTTGCTTCCCATCGCCAGTTCTTTGTGCTGACTGCCGGCCAGTGGCAAATCGTCCAGACTAGGCTGTTGGCACACAGGATGATAGACCAGACGCCAAAGAACAGGAAGAGAATGAGTGGAATGAAAGCCAACGATCCATAAAAAATGGACATACGCGTGACCATTGTTGTCTGGATGAGCATTAAAATTTTGACGTAAATGATGATGGCAAGCCAAGAAATCAGCGTGGAAAGCATCGATGCCAAAAAGAGCTTTCTACGGGTATAGGGTTTGTGGCCGTTCGGTCGTGCGGGCAATGCGTAAAGCATCAGGAAAATGACAAGGAGAAGCGTGATGTGGAACGTGGAGTACCAGAACGCGGAAATCAAAGTCTTGATGACTTCTGGAGAAAAGTGGAATCCATCGACGATAATGGCGGACATTACGTTCTGGACATGGTTCATGAAGCCTGCGAACATGCCGACGAATGCAGCCCCGATGAGGAGGAACGGCGTATAGACCTTAATTTGGCGGATTAGCGTTCTGGAGGTCTTGTTTTCCCAGACTACGTTGAAGTTCGTTTCCAAGCTCCCGAACGAGAGGATGAACGTGACAAATAGGCCTGCTGCACCGATAACTCCGAGCTTTCCTATGGGAATGTGTTCCGCATTTTCAACGATATCCATGATTTGCTCTGTGGGCCAGTCCAAATTGAGCATGTCGAGCACGATAGGGAGGTAGTCCGAAATGAAGGTTCCGAATCCGACCGCCAAAGAAATCGAGGTGAGCATGATGAGAAGCGGGACAACGGCTACAAGTGTCGTGTAGGTCAACGCGGCCGCACGAGTCGTTCCATGATAGTAAAAGAACGACTTTCCGGTAACGACCATGATTTTTACAAACGTCGGGGAACGGGCTGCGATGTTGTCGAACAACCATTCCCATGAAAAATTTTTCCACCAGTGCGGCATACTTGGCCGTAAATATAGTTAAAGGAATAACTTGTGTGATTTAAATCATACTTGACTGTTGCACTTTTTACCATTTTTTTCGAAAAAGGACTAAAAAGTGTTGACAATTAAATAGAAATTTTTGTGGACGTGTTGTGAAAATATATAAATATATGTTACAATGTGGACTTTTTATTAAAAAATAGATTATATTAAGCAAGAACAATAGCCAAAAATGTAGGAGTGTTGTTTTATGGGATCACAATTGTGTTTTAGGACGATTTTTGCAAGTTCCTTGCTTGCAGTTGGTTTGGTCGTCCCTTCTCTTGCCGCGCCTCGTCAAATGGAAAACTTGACGCGCGGTCTTGTCGTATCCAATGTGGGCAGCGGAGTGCTGGTTAGCTGGCGCCTTCTCGGTACGGATGACCCGGCTACGGAGTTTAATCTTTACCGCGATGGCTCAAAGATTGCCTCTATTACGAAAAACGCTGGCACGAACTACTTGGACAAGAGCGGAAAAACGACGTCCAAGTATGAAGTCGCTGCTGTGGTTGATGGAAAGGAACAGACGAAATCTCCTGTTTCGCTCGTTTTGGACAAGACCGTTTCGAATAGCGGAAATTCCTTCCCGTACAAGACTCTTAAACTCGAAGTGCCTGCTGCGCAAACGATGCCCAACGGCGAAAAGTGCACTTACACCCCAAACGACATGAGCGCTGCCGACCTCGATGGCGATGGCGAATATGAACTCATTTTGAAATGGGATCCGAGCAATGCCCACGATAACTCGCAGACGGGTTATACGGGTACGGTGTTTATCGATGCGTACAAACTCGACGGCACGCGCCTGTGGCGTATCGACCTCGGCAAGAACATCCGTGCCGGTGCGCACTACACGCAGTTCCAAGTGTTTGACTACGATGGTGACGGCAAGGCCGAGATGATCGTGAAGACCGCCGACGGTACGATTGATGGTACTGGCAAGGCGATTGGCGATAAGTCCAAGGATTATCGCGATGGAAACGGTATTATCCTCAAGGGCCCGGAATATCTGACTGTTTTCCGCGGCGTTGATGGAGCTGCAATTACGACTGTTGATTACGAACCGAGTCGAAATATCTTGAGCCATTCTTCGCCTCAGGCTAAGGGCAAGTGGGGAGACAACTATGGCAACCGTTGCGAACGCTACATTGCAGCGACTGCTTACCTCGACGGCGTGCACCCGAGTGCCATCTTTATTCGCGGATATTACAGTTCTTCTTACGTTGTTGCATACGACTTTGACGGGAAAACTTTAAAACAGCGCTGGTTCCACAAGTCCGAAGATCCGGGCAAGGGCCTTTACGAACAAGGGAACCATAACATTGCTGTAGGCGATATTGATGGCGACGGTTATGACGAAATCGTGTTCGGTGGTGCAACGTTGAACCATGATGGAACACTGCGCTTTAGCACGCAGCTCGGGCATGGTGATGCGGGCCATTTGGGCGACCTCGACCCGGACCATCCGGGTATGGAATTCTGGGACGTGCATGAACATACGAACGCCCAGTACACCGAAGAAATGCGCGGCGCCGATGGCAAGGTTTATTGGGGTACGCCGCAGCCGAATCCCGGCGTGGATAATGGTCGTGGCATGGCGGCTGACATTGACTCCGAATACCGCGGTTACGAAGTCTGGTCGGCAAAAGGCGGTGGCATGAAAACTGCGACGGGCAAAAAAATCGGTTCGCCTGCAGTTTCCCAGAATTTCCGCATTTACTTTGACGGCGACGTATATGACGAACTCATGGACGGCGCTTATGTGACCAAGTTCGATTCCAAGGCCAAAAAGTCGAACGTCTATTTCGATGGCGGTGCCGCTCTCGGTGCTGCCGGCTGCAACGGCACCAAGAATACGCCGAGTCTTGTTGCTGACCTCTTTGGCGACTGGCGCGAAGAAATGGTCGTGCGCAGTGAAAAGGATCCGACTACAATGTACATCGTCTCGACTCCGGTTGCAAGCGAACACCGCGTCTATACGCTGATGCACGATGCGACTTACCGCGTGGCTATTGCATGGCAGAATACGGCCTACAACCAGCCGCCGCACATCGGTTATTACCTGCCGGATGCCGTGAAAAACCTTACGGCCCCTGATATTTATGTTGTCGGTGAAACTGTAGTTGTGCCCAAGGATACAACTCCTGTCGTGAACGACGGAAAATCGACGATAGATGCATCGAAGCCGAAGGATGGTGCCGGATGGACGGAAACGACTAATGCCGGGTTCCTGGAAAATGGTTATTTCAATTTCGACAACACGCTTGCAAGCTATGGCATTTGGGAAGTCTTCTCGCAGAAAGAAGCTAAGACGACGCTTACGATTCGCTATGCAAATGGCGGAACGGGCAACCGCAGCATGTCTGTGCAGGTCAATGGCAAATCTGCCGGATCGATTAGCTTCCCGGCTACGGGTTGGACAACCTATGAGAACGCAAAAATCGACGTGAAGTTGAATGCGGGCGTGAATACAATCAAATTGACCTCTACAACGAGCGATGGCGGCCCGAATGTCGATATGTTCACGTTCGGTATCGACGGTGTCGTCCTTTATGACGGATCGCAGACGACGGAGTTCCCTGTCATTTCGTTAAAGAATGGAGCCAGCTTTAATCCTTCGACGGGAGTCCTTTTCTCTCCGTACGCGGGTTTTGCCGAAGTTTACTTCTATGACATGTCTGGTACGATGCGCATGGGTGTATCTGGCAATGTGAATGCTGGTGCTAACACGGTTGCTATTGATCGCGATATGCTTCCGAAGGGTATGTATGTCGTGAAGGTCAAGGTGAATGGCGCTTTGGTCGTCAGCCGAGTTGCCAAACTTTCAAAATAGATTATTTTTATTAATTGGAAAACGGGATGTCCCTGGAATACTTTTTTCAGTTCTGGTTCAACATCAAGCCTGGAGAAATTATGGCTAAACATTCCCGTTTTGGCATTTTTGCAGTAGTCACGGCGCTTTTGCTAGCGCTGCCGCTCCAATCATTTTCTGCACCCCGCCAAATGGAGGCGATTGACCGCGGACTTCTCGTTTCGAATGTTGGAAAATCGGGGATGCTCGTTTCGTGGCGCCTCCTCGGTACGGAAAGCTCCGATACGGAATTCAACCTGTACCGCGATGGTACGAAAATCGCAAGCATCGGGAAAACGGCCGGAACAAACTACCTGGATACGGCCGGAAAGGTGACCTCCCAATATACAGTGGCTGCAGTCGTGGGCGGCAAGGAAGGCTCCAAGAGCGCTCCATCTCTCGTTTTGGATTCATCCATTGTCGATCACGGCAAGTCGGTTCCGTACAAGGTCCTCAAACTGGACCGCCCCGCAAGCCAGGTGATGCCTGATTCCGTAAATACGGTCTGCAATTATTATCCAGACGACATGAGTGTCGGCGACTTGGATGGCGACGGTGAATATGAACTGATCGTGAAGTGGTTCCCGGACAATTTCAAGGACAATTCGCAGTCGATGGTAGGCTCCTATACGGGAACGGTTTTCCTCGACGCCTATAAGCTCGACGGTAAAAAGCTTTGGCGCATAAGCCTCGGCAGGAACATCCGCGCGGGGGCGCACTACACGCCGTTCCAGGTGTATGACTACGACGGTGACGGCAAGGCCGAAATTGTCATGAAGACCGGTGACGGCACCATCGACGGCAAGGGCAAGGTCATCGGGGATTCTAGCAAGGATTACCGCAATGCATCGGGCATCATTATCACGGGTCCGGAATACTTGACGGTTTTCAGGGGTTCTGACGGTGCCGAGATTACGACGATTGATTACGTTCCGTCACGCGATATCAGAAATTTTGGCTCCTATGATTCCCTGGGCTTGAACTGGGGCGATACCTACGGTAACCGCTGCGACCGGTTCCTGTCGGCGACGGCTTACCTCGACGGCGTTCACCCGAGCTTGATTATTGCCCGCGGTTACTATACGGCGGCCTATGTGGTGGCTTATGACTTTGACGGCAAGAACTTGAAGCAACGCTGGTTCCACAAGTCTGAAACACCGGGCGAGGGGCTCTTTGGCCAGGGCAACCTCAATATCGTTGTCGGTGACTTGGATCGCGATGGTAAAGATGAAATTGTCTATGGTGCCGCGGCCCTGAATAGCGATGGAACCGTCCGTTACTCGACCGGGCTTGGTTACGGCTACGCCGCCTATGTTGGCGATTTTGATCCGGACCACGCTGGCCTGGAAGTTTGGGCGATTCACTCGCATTTTGATAGTACCCGCTATGTCGCTGAACTTCGCGACGACAAGGGTAAATTCCTGTTTGGTGACTTGTCTCCCATGCAGAAGGAAAATGGCCGTGCCATGGCAGCCGATATCGATTCCACTAGCCGCGGTTACGAGTTGTGGTCTTACGTGCCGAGTGAAATGCATTCGGCCAAGGGAACGCCGATTAAGCTCTCCGATACCCTCGATCCGGAATATCCCTATCTGGGGCGCATGATTCCGACGAGCTTCAGGATTTATTTCGACGGCGACCTTCAGGACGAACTCCTGAACGGTCCGGTTGTGAGCAAGTTTAATCAGCAGAATAGGAAAATCGAAACCTATTTTGATGGCGAGACATCGCTTGGGTTGATTGGAAACCAGAGTGCGAAAAATTACCCGAACTTGGTGGCAGACCTCTTTGGCGACTGGCGCGAAGAAATGATTTTCCGTTCAGAACGCGATTCCTCCAAGATTTATATTCTCTCCACTCCGGTGACGACTCCGCACCGCCTTTACACTCTGATGCACGATGCTCAGTACCGCCAGGCAGTCGCATGGCAGAATACGGCGTACAACTTGGCTCCGCACCCAGGTTACTACCTGCCGGACATGGTCAAGAAACTCACGAAGCCTAATGTTTATGCGGCGGGTGAAAACGAATATGCTGTTTACCCCGATGCAGTATTGGAAAAGACGGGAACGGCTAGCGAAAAGCAGACCGTTACTTTAGGCAAACCGATTGCGGATATCACGTATAAATTCTCGTTCTGCACAGGTGTCAAGGCTAGCGGCTTGCCGTCCGGAGTTGCCGCCAAGGTGGATTCTGCCGCAAAGACACTGAAAATTTCTGGGACCCCATCTAAAGTGGGTACGTTTAAGTTCACGCTAACGACCGAGGGAAGCAAGGCGAAAAATGCGTCGTTAAACGGCGAAATTACCGTGAAGGATACTGTTTCTGTGCCTCCGAAAGACACGACGAAGGTCGATACGACAAAGACGACTCCGAAAGACACGACGAAGGTCGATACGACAAAGACGACTCCGAAAGACACGACGAAGGTCGATACGACAAAGACGACTCCGAAAGACACGACGAAGGTCGATACGACAAAGACGACTCTGAAAGACACGACGAAGGTCGATACGTCAAAGACGACTCCGAAGGATACGTCTAAGGTCGATACGACAAAGACGACGCCGAAGGATACGTCTAAGGTCGATACGACAAAGACGACTCCGAAGGATACGTCTAAGGTTGATACGACCAAGACGACGCCGGACAAGAAAGACACAACGAAGGTCGATTCTACGAAGAGGGGAACTTCTATAGTGGATGCTTCTAAGCCGGCTAAAGGTAAAGGTGAAATCGATAATTCGGAAGAAGGATACATCGGAGATGGTTTCTACGACTTTGTAAATTCCAACACGAGTTATGCAACATGGATAGTTAATTCAAAGAAAAAGACTTTGGCGACAATGTCTATCCGCTATTCGAATGGAGACTCAATTTCTCGTGACATGATTTTGGTATTCAACGACAAAGAGATTGGAACCGTCAAGATGGGCGTGACAGGCGGTTGGGCCATATGGGAAATGACCGACACGGAGCAAATCGAATTGAATGAAGGTAAGAATACGATTACGCTTAAATCCACAGTGAAGAATGGTGGCCCCGATGTAGATGCTTTCTTCTTTGATATCGGCGGAGTGGAATCCGTTATAGAAAAGACATCTTTACCCGTTGTTCATGTCAACAAAAAATTCTTCTACCGGCCTTCGACCGGAACGCTCTTTACCTCGGTTCCTGGGTTTGCTGAAATTTTGTTCTATGATGTTTCTGGAACAATGCGTGGTTCTGTTGCTGCAAATGTGACTCCGGGCGAGTCTGTACTTGCTCTTGACAAAGGCGTACTTCCGAGAGGAATATACTTTGTGAAGGTTAAACTGAACGGACAAATTATGCAGAATGGAATGTTTAAATTTGAATAAAACAATTAACAGTATGGGATGTTTGTTATGAATTACTTTGCAAAACTTTGGCAATCTGCCGTTATAGCAACAATGGTCGCGACTCCGCTCGTATGGTCGCAGGTCACAATTTATCTGTGTGGTGACTCTACCATGCAGGACTGGGCTGATGGTTATTACCCTAAGCAGGGACAGGGCCAGGATTTCCGTTTTTGGTTCGATGCAACCAAGGCGACGGTGGTGAACCGTGGTCAGGGAGGCATGTCGCTGGGTGGTGGCGGTAAGGACAAAAAAGGCGGTACCGCAGTAGGTTATTATGACATGTTCTTCAAGAAGGGCTGTAGTGCTGGCAACTGCATTGCCGAAAAGTTGAAAGCTGGCGATTACGTTGTCGTTCAATTCGGAATTAACGACGTGAACTACAGTACCGAGGACTTCTTTTCGTCCAACATGACGAAGCTCGTGAACGATGTCCGGGCGAAGGGGGCGTACCCGATTATCATGAGCCCGATTCGTCGCTTGTATTACGATTCTCCGACGCAAATCCACAACAGCTATCGTGGTTACCCGGCGCTCAACAAGAGCCTTTCCGAATCGCTCAAGGTCTCGTTTATCGACATGAGCGAAATGGTGGCGAACTACATGATTTCTGTGGGCGAACGCTATGCAGCGCAGTTTATCTTCAATTACGCGACAAAGGCGGAATACAGCAACTTGGGTAGCGACCAGACGGACCAGGTTCATTTGCAGATGAATGGCGCAAACGCTTTCGGCAGAATCATTACCGAACAGATGCGCGCCCATTCTGACCCGATTGTGAAAAAACTCGGTGATTACATGGCACCTATGTACCAGGTGGATGTCAAGGTGAGTCCGGAAGGAGCCGCCGAGGCGACTTCGCTCAGCGCGTATTACCCGAAGGGAATGACTGTCATGCTCAAGACGATTCCGAAGTCCGGCAAGAAATTCTTGGGCTGGTATGATGGCAACGGCAATAAGGTCGGCGCACCAAGCCGCTCTACGGTCAAGTCTCCGTATATCCATACGTTTGTCATGGGTGGCTCCTCAACTCAATATACTGCGGTTTATGAGGGCGGCTCGGCGCAGAAATATACGGGTGATGGTAAAGCTTTGACGGCGTTCCCGGTAACGACTCCGAAAAGTCTCGACGATGTGACGTTTGTGCCGATTACCCCGAGTGATGGTACGCAGCAGACGGAAGTAGAGGTCGATAAGAATATCAAGAAGTTCTTTGATGCCTATAAACCGGACAACGGAGATGGTTATTCTGAAAATAACAATGCCGGATTCCATGGCGAGGGCTTCTGGAATTTCGCAAATACCAATACTTCGTTCGCCTCTTATAGGGTCAAGTTCCCGGGTGCCGGCAACACGACGCTTGCCGTGGTCTATTCCAACGGCGGAACGGGCGACCGTATGTTCAATGCTTATCTGGACCACGATTACCTTATCAGTGCTCCTCCGACGGGTAGCTGGACGACTTGGGATACCGCTTATGTTGTCCTTGACGCTCCGGCAGGTGAGGCCGAACTCAAATTCATGTCGCTTACGGCAGACGGTGGCCCGAATATTGACCAGTTCGGCTTTAGCGTCGAAGGTGTTTGCCGTGTAGGCGTTGATTGTACGACGACGAAGTTGAATGGCTCCGTGGCTGCTAGGGACGTGAAACTCCGTGGTGACGTTTTGCAACTTGCAAGTGCCGAACGTGCTGATGTTTGCGTGTTTGATATGAGCGGTCGCATGGTTGTACAAAGTTCCTTTGATGCGACTAGCGAAATTCCGCTCTCTGCGCTTGTGAAAAATACTGGGCTCTACCGCATCGTTGTAAAACAGGGAAGTATGAAGTTTAACGTGAACTGGGCCAAGGTGAGATAAAAAAGAGTTTCGAGTTCTTGGTTACTAGTTACTAGTGTTGCTTGTGTCAAGATTCTTGGTTCCTGCATTCCTAGTAACTTAGAACTATTAACTCTAGGAGATGTCTATGAAGAGTGTATTTAGATTCTTTATCGCTGCAGCCCTATTCACGGGTGTCGCCGTGAGCGATTCTACAAGTTTCACGATTCATGTCGTGGGCGATTCGACAGTGCAGACGTACAAGGATAACGTTTATCCGCAAACAGGCTGGGGCCAGGTTATCGGCTATTTTTTCGATGGAGCCCGTGTCAAGGTGAACAACGCGGCTCTTGGCGGTCGCAGCTCCAGGACGTTTATCGAAGAAGGGCGCTTGGATGGCGCGTTGCAGTCGGCACAAAAGGGGGATTTCCTCTTTGTGCAGTTTGGCCATAACGATCGTGACTACAGCAAGGCCGCACGCTATGTGGATCCCAAGGACTTTCCGGGATATATTCAAAAATATGTAGATGCTGGCAAAAAGAAGGGTGTGAACGTCATTCTCATTTCGCCGATGAATTTGAACGGAAGCCGCAACGTGTTCTCGACGGGTGCCAATAACTACGATGCCCGTGGCATGATGCAGACTGTTGCAAAGAACAACAAGATTCCGTTTGTCGATTTGAACATGAAATCGTACAACATGTACAATACGACGTACAAGAGCATGCCGGATTACGTAACGCGTTATTTGTACAAGAAACTGGAAAAAGGCGAATACCCGAATTATCCCGATGGCGTGAACGACGGTACAACGCACTTCCAGGAAATGGGCTCGATGGGCCATGCGCAAATGATTTGCGAAGAACTGGAAGAAAATCTCAAGAGTAATACGAATTTGTCTGCAGAGGCAAAGGCCGGGCTTACGACACTTGTGTCTGCCATCAAGAAACGTTATACCATCAAGGTCAAGACGAATCTGTCAAGTTACAACGGACTCATTACGCAGACGCAGTATTTCCCGGCGGGTTCTCCGATGACGCTTCGTGTGACGCCGAACGGCCAGACGTTTGAAAAGTGGGTCGATGACGATTGTAAGGAACTTTCGAACAAGATGATTTATTACGGGTTCAAGACAAAAGCTCGCGACATTACCTATACGGCCATGTTCAAGGGTGGTGCCGCTTGCACGCCGATTACGCACGGCTCCGAAGAAAGCGGCACGGCAAACAGTTCGTCCTCGGGCGGCCCAGAAAGTTCGAGCAGTGTTTCCGTTACGGAACTTGCAGAAGGACTTTGCTCGTTGAAGGCCGGGACAGATGCTTGGCCGTCCGTGCTTGATATGTCGAACCCCGAAATGGGCGATGGCTGGACTGAAACAAACCATGAAGGCTATACTGGTGGGGGATTCTTTAATCTCGACAATTCCGCTTATAGCAAGGCAACGTATATGGTGACGTCGGACCAGTCGGCAGAGCATGCCCGCATGATGATCCGTTATGCGTTTAGCGGTACGACAAGCCGTGATATGAAAATCACAGTGGATAACGGTACTTACGATGTGGTGTTCCCGTCAACCGGAAGTTGGGACAAATGGGATACGGTCTATGTCGATAACGTGTGGGTGGATGCGCTTGATTTCAAGGTGATTTTGCAGTCGGCTACGGCAGATGGAGGCCCGAATATCGATATGATTGCGTTTGACATGAAGGACGTGTATCGTACGGGTTGCAAGAATGTGAGGAAAAAGGACCACTTGACGAAATTGTTCGCCACTACGAGACCTGTTTCGACCCAGAAAAAGGGCTTTACCGTGAATGCTCTCGGACAGAAGGTGTTGAAGAATACAGACCGCGGGGAATTGCGTAGTCTCCCCAAAGGCAAATATTTCCGTTATTGAGAATAGAGCGTTTTCACCCCGGATTCGTCATCCTCGGAGCAACGCGGAGGGGATCCATTATTTTTCGTTTAATTTTAGGTTGCATTCTCCCGCCATATTGATTTTACAACGTAATGTGGACTTTAAATTTGCAAAACTGTGGACAATAATCTATATTACTATTAGTAACTCGTTCTAATAAAAGGAGATGCCCGATTAAATTGGGCATGACAATCACAAACTCAGACCTCAAAGGGGCGAAGCCCCGACCTCATACCTCATAGCCCAATGATTAACATTTTTGAATATCTGAATTACCGCGATTTTTTGAAAGACGCTTACGAAGAGCGCCATGCAGGCGATTGGCGTTTTAGTCATCGTTATATTGCGGAAAAAGCGGGTTTTGATTCATCGATGTTCAATAAGATTTTGCAGGGCAAGCGCAATTTGACGGACCGTCTGGTTGAAACGTTTGCTTCTATCTTTTGCAGTGACGAACGTGAAAAGTCTTATTTTGCCAACATGGTGGCGTTTAATCAGGCGAAAACGCACTCTGAAAGCCGCCAGTTCTTGGAAAAGCTTGTGGCATCCAAGGAATGCAAGGTCGAAAATTTGGCGAAGGATCAGTTTGAATATTTTGACCACTGGTATCATGCTGTTGTTCGTGAGTTGGTGACGTTCTATCCGTATGTTGGCGATGATGCTGCACTTGGGTTGATGGTGCGCCCGCCGATTTCCGCTAGCCAGGTCAAGTCTTCGATTGCGCTTTTGGAACGCCTCTCGATGATCAAGAAAAACGAGACGACCGGTTTTTATGAACAAACACAAGGCCTGGTTTCCAGCGGTTTTGAATCGTACAACACGGCGGTAAACGCTTATATCCAGCAAAATTTGGATGTGGCGCAGACGGCGATGGACCGCTTTGGTCGCGAAGAACGCAATCTCTCGACGCTTGCGTTTGGCTGTGACGAGGCAACTTACAGCGAACTGGTCGAAATGGTTCGCAGGTTCCGTCGAGAAGTTCTCGCTAAAGTCGAACAATGCCAAAAACCGAATCGCGTGTTTCAGCTGGGAATGCAACTGTTCCCGCTATCGGACCCGTATCCGCCACCGCAGAGGCGAGGGCGCAAACGCCGTATTCGCGGCGCAGAGATTCAGAATTTACCGGCAACTGAAGATGCCTCAAACGAATCTTGTGATGTTGTCGGATTGCGCAATGCTTGCGCTTTAGACAATTCCGTTGAAATCCGAGGGGGCAATCATGAAAATTAGTTGGAGGACGATTGCTCAAATGCGTTTGCTTGCGTTGCTTGGTGCGCTTGCTCTAAGTTTTGTTGCTTGTGGCGACGATAGGGTTGCTGGCGGCACGGAAGCGGAATCGACAATCGCTTTGTATGTCCAAATGGCAGATGGAAAGCCCGCACCAATGGCGCGTGTCCGGATTCTGCCTGACGATTACCTTTCTAGCGGCCCTGCGGAAAACGCTTGGAACGAAACCAACGAGGATGGGCATGTTTCGTTTGAAGTTCGCAACGGTCGCTACACCATTGAAGCGCGCAACGTGAGTAAATCCGAGGCTTCGGGGGCTGTCCATACGGTCGCTCTCGATGCAAAGACCTCAGATTCCAAGGTTGATACAATTAAACTCGGTGAACTTTCTTCTATTGAAGGATATGTTGTACTTGGCGAGTCCCCGATTGTTCGCGTGGCTGGCCTGGACCGTTACGTTGTTCCTGATAGCACCGGGCATTTTGTTATCGATTCCTTGCCGCAGGGGAGTTTCGATGTGCAAATCGGCGACCCGGAAGAGGTTCATTCCGCAATGGTTCAGTCGAATGCTGGTGATACGTTGTTTGTGGATGGTTCCGATACCTCGTCCAGCATAAAGGTTGTGAACTCCAAGATGGGCGTGACGACGAAATATCCTGAGAAAGACTGGAATGCACATGAATCGTTGCTCAAGGAAATCAATGGCTTTGCCGTAGGGACTCTGGGGGCTGCGGGCCTCACGGACAGTACTGGAAAAGTAAATAAGGCGGAAGGTGAAATTTGCGTTGTTACGACGACGGACGATTTTATCGATGTTGTTGATTCGGCAAATGTGGACTCTCTAGGCAAACCTGCGACGACGAGCGCTGTTGCTCCTGGTTCTTTTCGTGAATGTGCTGAAAAGGACGGTGCAGTGTGGATTTTGTTCAAGAAAAACGGAAAATACAATTTGCAATCGCCGTTACGCATCAAGTCCAACAAGACGATAGATGGTCGCGGTCGCGATGTCCGCATTACGGGCATGGGTATTTTGACAAACGAGTCCTCTAATCTCATTTTTGAAAACCTGACTTTTACGGCGCCTTCGATTACGGTGAAAGATACGACGAGTCGTCGTGCGCTTTCCATACATAACCGCACGCACCATGTCTGGGTCGATCATTGTACGTTCGAAGAATATCCGCTAATTTTGGTGGATGTTAAACGAAGTTCGTATGCGGTTACGTTATCTTGGAATCGTTTTGAAAATGGTCAGTCCGGTATTTTGTTTGGACTTGAACCTGATATTTTCGTGGATTCTTTACAGACTTTGACGTTGCATCACAATTATTTCGAAAACCTGGAAAAGGTGGGAGTCCTTGCTCGTCATGGTAAAATACATGCGTACAACAATTTCTTCTTCGATGTAAAGCAAGCGGGAATGGAATGTACCGATTCTGCGGCTTGCTATATCGAAAGCAACGTTTTCAATAACGAAACACCAGTCTCTGTTTATCGACTCGAAAACGAAGACGGGTCGCCGGACAAGACAACGAAGGGATTTGTCTATATGATTGACAACTGGTTCGGTCGCAGTGGCAAAAATCTCTCGGGCGATGCAAGAGGATTCAAACCGGATTACAAGGTTTCGTCTGATGAGTCTGGTGCTGACCTCGCTGTTCGCGTGAAAAACGAAGCCGGCCCTCGGTAGAATCTACCAATTCCATCTACTAACTAATGACCAATAGCTAAAATTAACTGGATCCTTCGGCAAAGCCTCAGGATGACGCTGAAAAAATCCCTAATCCCGATCTCCGGACTCAGAATTTACTACATTTGCGCCGTACAAAATCAAGGAGCAATAATGCTTAAATCTACATTGCAACAGACCGATCCGGAAATCTACAACATCATCCAGGAAGAAGCCGAACGCCAGGAATATGGCATCGAACTCATCGCTTCCGAAAACTACACCTCCAAGGCCGTCATGGAAGCCATGGGCTCCGTGCTGACCAACAAGTACAGCGAAGGCTACGTGGGCAAGCGCTACTACGGTGGTAACGAAGTGATCGACAAGATGGAAGCTTTGGCCATCGAACGTTGCAAGAAGCTCTTTGGTTGCGACCACGTGAACATCCAGCCGCTGTCCGGTTCTCCGGCCAACGCAGCTGTCTATTTCGCCGTTCTCAAACCGGGCGACAAGGTCCTCGGCCTCAAGCTCGACCACGGTGGACACCTTTCTCACGGCCATCCGGTGAACTTCTCCGGCATGCTCTACAACTTCGTGCAGTACGAAGTCGATAAGGAAACTGGCCGCATCGACATGGACAAGGTCCGCGAAATCGCTCTCCGCGAAAAGCCGAAGATGATCCTCGCCGGTTTCTCCGCCTACAGCCGTAACCTCGACTGGAAGCGTTTCAAGGAAATCGCCGACGAAGTTGGTGCCCT
>JAFWRL010000287.1 GCA_017520105.1 Fibrobacter sp. | reverse complement strand
GCGTGTGCAACGCCATGGAATGCGTGATTATCGACCGCCACATCGATGCAGCGAACGTCAAGAAATTGCTTGATTGCCTCGCTGATCGCGGCGTGGAACTCTTTGGCAACAAGGACGCCCAATCGCACGACAGCCGCATCAAGGACATTGGCGACGACAGCAACTACCATCACGAATACCTCGCCCTCAAATCGAGCGTCAAGTTCGTCGATAACGTGGTCGAAGCCTGCGACCACATCGAAAAGAACAGCAGTCGCCACACAGAAGCGGTCGTTGCCGAAGACGCCAACGTTCAGGACTACTTTGTCGCAAACGTCGATAGCAGCAGCGTCATGGTGAACGCCAGCACTCGCTTTGCTGACGGTGGTGAATACGGCCTCGGCGCCGAAGTGGGCATTTCTACAGACAAGCTCCATGCTCGCGGCCCCATGGGCGTCGAAAGCCTCTGCAGCTACAAGTGGATTCTCCGCGGCAACGGACAAGTTAGGGGATAGAACGACACTACGTGGCTACAGACGAGAGACGAGAGAAATGAAATTCGAAGAATTAATCAAAGAAGTAAAGTTTGAAGTGGAATTCGGTGGCGTAAAGCTTGCGCCGGCCATCGTCCAGGACGCCGACAAGGGCGATGTGCTGATGATGGCCTGGATGAACGAAGAAGCCCTCCGTCGCACGCACGAATGTGGCGAGATGGTATTCTGGAGCCGTAGCCGCAAAGAATACTGGCACAAGGGCGACACCAGCGGAAACGTGATGACCGTCGTGGAATGGGTCACCGACTGCGACTCCGACGCGCTCCTCTTCAAAGTACGCATGCAGGGTCCGCAAGTCGCTTGCCACACGGGAGCCCGCAGCTGCTTTTTCAAGAAGTGCGAAAAATAAGTAATCTTTCAAAAAATTTCAGCCTAGTTTGCACACGCAAGCTAGGCTTTTTTTGTAAAATCATATTATTTTTCTTAAGTGTAGTGAAATCATTTCAGGGAGTGCGTATGGCAAAAAAATTCTTTTATACGGGCGCAGCTTTTGCGCTTTTGGCGACAAGTTTTTGCGCGACAACAGTCTTCGCAGCAGCACGTTCCGTTGCACTCAATAAAGAAATCGAAACACTCGAACCTATGAAAGGCATCGTATTTTGGCCCGACCAAGCCAAAAGCCAGAAGGATTTGCAGAGCGCCATTTCCCTCGAATTTTCGTACTGCCTCCCCTGCGCCGTGGTGACCGGCAAAACCGGCGACAAGATTAACTACGACTGGAGCAGTTTTGAAAAGTTGCTCGACGACATCAAGAGTCGCGGGCACCAGGCCATCGTGCGGTTCCGCATCGAGTACCCGAGCGCAACCATCACGAACGCACCCAACTGCACCGAAGGCGTGAAAGGAGCGACTGCCGTTCCCAACTATTTCCTCACCAATAGCAATTACCTAGAAACCTACTCCGAAAACCCGGGAGGCGACGGCCCCACATTCTATGCCGACTGGAGCAGCACAGCTCTCCAGTGGTTCTACAAGCAGTTTTACACCGACTTCGCCGCTAAATACGACAACGATCCGCGTATCGCATTCGTGCAGGCCGGTTTCGGACACTGGGCCGAATACCACATTTACGGCACCAAACTCAAACTCGGCACGAACTTTCCATCAAAGGACTACCAGAGCGAATTTTTGATGCATCTTGATACTTTGTTCATAGAGACTCCGTGGAGCATTTCGATTGACGCTGCAGACAACAGCTACTCGCCCATCGCCGGCAACAAATCGCTCCTTGCGCTCAAATTCGGACTCTTCGACGACTCCTTCATGCACAAGGAACACGACATTTCGCAAGGTGACGGCGACAACGAGAAAAACTGGCAAGCCATCGGCAAAGACCGCTGGAAAACATCTCCTGCCGGCGGTGAAATCAGCTACTACGAAGACAAAGACCAAAAAGAATTCCTGAACCCCGCCGGGCTTTATGGAGTCACTTGGGAAAAAGCTGCCGAAAAGTACCACATGACTTATATTATCGGCAACGACGCTCCCGAAGGCAAGTTCGCCACAAAATCGCGCGTTTATGAGGCCAGTTCCTATGCAGGCTACAAGTTCGAAGTCACAGGATTCGCAGTCAACAAAATTTCAGCCGCCGTCCGCGTGAAAAACATCGGCATCGCCCCGCTCTATCACAACGCCTACGTGACCGTGAACGGCGTGCGCAGCGATAAATCGCTCAAGGGACTTTTGCCCAGCGAAGAAGCGACCTTTACCGTCGCGGGCTTAAAAATCGGCGACAGCGAAACACCCAAACTCACCATCACCGGTGACAAACTTTTGAAAGACGCAATCATTCCCTACAAGGCAAGCCTCGACGGAAGCGCGAAAGTGATTGAAGGACTCGTTGACGAAAACGGAACAACAGCAATCGCAGGTGCACGTTGGAACAAGGATGCCGCGGTCAAAGTTCAAGAAAACCACGTCAAAAAAAACAAAATTGTAGATATCAAAGGCCGTACCATAAATAACGTCGATGCCCAAAGTTCCACGAGAACAACGCGCAAAGCGTACTACAAAGTGCAAGGGAAATAAATTTTTTCGCAAAATGCGGAATTTTATAGTTAGTGGAGAGAAACTGAGGTAGTTTACTCCTTATACCAGCATTTGGGGAATCCACTACACCCCCAGAATTGATTGCCAGCGTTTTCACCTTTTTTCGCAGTTCGCAGAACTAAAGGTTTTCCGCACTTGGGGCAAATCTTTTCAGTTGAAGAACTCTTAGTATGCTCGATAGATGTTTGATCGGCACTTTCTTCCTTAATTTTACCGACAACGGACATCAAATAAATGTCCTCATATTTTCTTGCATAATCCGATTTATTTGGTCGATTGCAATTCAAGAAATACTGCATTGTTTCCAGCATAGACGAATCAGACCAATCAGCCTCCCTCGTGTTATCCATTTTCTTAATAAAAGCAACCAACTGGTCTGCACGAATAACCTTTTCTCTAATATTTTTAGGAGCCTTTTTATCGTTCAAAACCGTTTTCGGATTTGCAAGAACCACAATCGATTTATAGTTACTTGAAAAATTTTCATCAAAAACTTTTTCCGCAAGTCCAAGAAAACTACCAATCTTGGCATCACGACGAACTTCTCTAAGGACATTCAAATGACGTTCATTTTGTGTAATTGGAGAATATAATCCCTCTCGCTTATAAAATTTTCCATAATTAAAGCGTCTAATAAAATTTCCCTTATCGTCTATTTCAATATCACCAAATAAATTCTTACACTCTATAGCATAAATATGTTGGCGAGTACAAATCAAGAAATCAATCTGTGCAGACAAATCACCTTTTTCAAGATAAATATCATGCAAAATGTACATATCCAAGCCGCTATTCTTCAGTTCATAAATTATCTGTTTTTCCCCAAGCAAGCCAATTTCAGCAAGTTTAATCTGTTCATCAATTTCATTTTTTAAATTCCCTGAAGCTCTTTCAGAGAGAGTCTTCATTTTAGCAATGAAATTTTCAGAATCACTGTTTTCCTTTAAAAATACAGGACCTATGCGTTTGTTGAAAAAAGCATCAATAATAGACATATCTAGCTCCATGAGAAACAATACAATTTCAAATATACACTGTATTTAAAGAAATATCTAAGAATGCGCATTCCAACTTGGCATATTCGTAACATTGCACACATAAAAAGGGAAATCCCCCGCGTCGGCGAGGGATTTCAATCCATAGCAGAAGGCGAGGGACTTCTTGTGTTTCAAATTTCGGTTGTACTTTGTCTTGTCGCGGACAACTCTTGTCCGTAACGTGGCTCCGTTCTGGGAGCCGTCTATGCGCAGCGTTCTGAGTTTTGCGCTTTCTTTGGCGGTTTCGGCGACCTTGCCTACCGCTTTCGCTTTATTTTTAGCCATCATGACAGCCTCCTTGAAGACTAAATATAGGCAAAAAACGCTCTTTCTTCAAGATTGGAGGGATTCCAGCTACAATGTTCCGACAACACATCATTTTTTATTGTCTCTGAGCGAAAATTATTATTTTTATTAGGTAAAGGTTTACTATTATGAAAAAGACTTTCGCATTTCTATTCATCACGCTCATGCTCGCCGCTTGCAGCGAAGACAATTCCACAGATGCTTTCGGAAACAACGGATTATCAAGTATCGAAAGTCCGTCTGACAACTGGATCACAGTCGAAAAAACTGACCGTTTTTCTTTCTTCGATGAAGAACATCTCAGGTACTATTTCCTTGAAGAGGAATGCGATTACGATTCCATCACAAATTCTTTCAAATGGGTAGCGGAAGACTACACGGGCACTTTTAACAGGTACGACGTATCGCCATCTACGTTCCAATTCGAATATGGCGGAGACACGCTTAAATATATGATAGACCGTTCCTTCGGATTCAAGATGTCTAATGACACTCTCTACGAATGCGATTACATCGGGGACGAATGCGACGATCCCAACGCAGCTTATGTTTATGTAGGCAAATCGAATTCCATTTTTTCCACATGGGAACTTGTCGGCAGAATCAGAAACGGAACATTCGTGCCCAACCCGTCCAATCTTAAACAAACACTCATACTTGAACCAACCCAGAGAACCATAAAATCAAGTTTCAAGGACATCTATAAGCTTTATGGTCCCGGCGAATACTGCTACCAAATTTACCAGATATTTGGCGACGAATCAAAAGAAAAATTATGCAGCAACTACTTCATCGAAAACCAGGAAATCTCTTCGGACACAGCATTTATAGCTAGTGGTTTATGGTTCTTGCAGAAAGATTCCAACACTGTAAATATTTCTGTAGATGGAAAGGTTATCGAAATCAACACAACTCTTTCCATAGGAATGCAACCCACACAATACACAAACTCCATAAAAAAGGTATCCTATCAAGGAATAACCTGCACCAATTGGAACAAAAATCTTGATATTACACAACAATATTGCGAAGCGACCGAGCACGACATGGATTTTCTCAAAAAAAATTACAGCAACATCCACCATGCTTTTGTCGATCAACTACGAAGCTACAACGACAACGATGAAGAATTCGAAGAATGTATCAAGCAATTTAACCTGAAATAAAAAAAACGAAGGGAACTAAATGAAAAAACTTTTTGCTCTTGCCACCTTGACTGCATTATTTATTGCCTGCGGTGACGACAGTTCGACCTCGGCCACGGACTCAGGAGAAAGTTCTTCAAATGACTTCGGCGAGGGCTACACCTACGCCATTGCGCATCGGTACGATGAAACTACCGGAATCATGTACCAAAGAATTGAAACCTGTAACTATCATCCAAGCACAAAAACTTTCGCATGGGAAGAAAGCGCCATTCCGCTGGACTCAAACAAGCTTACGGTTATCGGGGACTCCATGTGGATAGGCCCCGTAGAAAAATTCGTAGCCGACGACCCCAATATGCAGCAGTCTTACGATGCCTATGAGAACCGCGAAACATTGCTGTTGAGCACCGACCACAACGGCATTTACGGCAAATGGAAGATGACCGGTTGCATAAGGACCTACGGAGAAACCGAATTCAAATGCACCTCCTCTATCGCCCACATGAGAGGTATCGCAAGGACAATCACCATTACCGCGGATTCCGCATACACCACGACCGTAGTCGATTTAAGCAGCACCACTGGCAAAGAAGATAAATGGAATTTGGGTAATATTTTGGAATATAATCTCGGATTCGACATCGGTGATTTGATCGTCGATTCACTCGTAGAAGCCCAGGTAATAAAGGTCATTTCGGCTTCAGAAATTTCAATCGGCAGTCAAACCTTTACTAGAGATGGTTCTGCCAAATTTGACAAGACCGGCATGAATTACTACGAAACATTTTCCAGCAACGGCAAAACTTGCACAAAGCACGAACAATTAGGCCTTATTACAAAAGAGCAATGCCTAGAAGGGAACGCAGACTTTCTGCTTAGCGACCGCGGCGACGAAAACGATTCTTACCACTACGAAGAAGGTCCTGTAGAAGGATTCAGCCTAGATAACCGCGAAGAATATTACGAATGTACAAAGAGCCTTGTAACAGAAGAGACTAAAAACATTCTCGAGCCTTTCGCCAAACATTATACGGACTAGAATGATTACCGACGAACTCGCAAGCATTAAAAAACGAATCCTTGATTATGGTTTCAAGCGCCTGCTGCTTGCGGTTTCGGGCGGTTTGGATTCTATTTGCCTCGCGCATTATTTTATCGAGAACCGCGAAGCACTTGGAATTGAATGGCTGGGGATTGCGCATGTACATCACGGGCTGCGCGAAGGGACAGCGGACAGAGACGCTAAATTTGTGGAAGCATTTGCGAAGTCGCACAATGTTCCGTTTTTCTTGAGGCGATTGGATGGCGAAGCGCTCAAGGCTGCCGAGGGTTCACTTGAAGAAAACGCAAGGGATGCTAGGTACAAAGCACTGGTCGAGATTGCTCTAGATCCTTCTCCCCGCAAGGGGGATCATGGATTACTAAGGGCTGAAGCCCAAGTGACCAAAGAGACTCCGTTACACTCCGCTCAGGATGACACACTCCACACAGCACACCCCACACCTCACACCCCATACCTCACAGGGAGCGAAGCGACCGACCCCACTCCCCAAACCTCAATCGCCATCGTCACGGCGCACCATGCAAACGACCAGGCGGAAACGATGCTCATGCGGCTCAAGCGCGGGACAACGCTTGCGGGGTTACGCGGGAT
>JAFWRL010000286.1 GCA_017520105.1 Fibrobacter sp. | reverse complement strand
GGCAGAGCATTCCGCAATGTCACCGAGCGGTGTCGAGGTTCCGTGGGTATTAATATAGCTAATATCCTTGGGTTCGATGCCAGCTTCTTTCATGGCGTTGCTCATTGCGAGCATCACGCCCTTGCCGTCCGGACGCGGAGCGGAAATGTGATAAGCGTCGGAGCTTGCACCGACACCGGCGATACGGGCAAGAATCTTTGCACCACGGGCCTTGGCATGGGATTCGCTTTCGAGAACGAGAACTGCGGCACCTTCACCGATAACAAAACCGTCGCGGTCCTTGTCGAACGGACGGGAAGCGGTTTCCGGGGAATCGTTGCGCTTACTGACGGCCTTCATGCTGGTAAAACCAGCGAGGCTGAGCGGGTTCACCGTTTCGTCGGCACCACCGGCAAGCATCACGTCGCAACGGCCAAGACGAATCATGTCGTAAGCGTTCGCGATGGAGTGGTTCGAGGTCGCACAAGCGGAAGTCACCGTATAAGACGGACCCATCCAGCCAATCTTGTTGCAGACTTCACCTGCCGGCATATTCACGATAGCCATCGGAATATAGAACGGGGAAACGCGGGACGGACCACGAGTGCAGAGAGCCACTGCAGCTTCATAGCAGTGCAGAAGACCACCGATACTGCTACCGATGATAGCGCCGCAACGTTCGGGATTTTCGTTTTCCGGAGCGATGCCTGCCTGACGCAAAGCCTGCAACGACGAATATACAGCGTACTGGATGCAGCGCGAGAACCTGGACTGGTCTCTCGTACTGTAGATGCCCGTAGCGTCAAACTCGCGAATTTCACTCGCAATGCGGGATGTGTAGGCCGAAGCGTCGAAACGCTGGATGGTAGCGATGCCAGACTTGCCTTGAAGCAAGTTCTGCCACAATAATTCGGGGGTATTTCCTAAAGAGGAAACGCAGCCCATACCTGTAATAACAACATTTTCCATAGTGCGGCAAATATAGCAAAAAAAAATGTAATATTTTCGTAAGTGGGGAAAGAAAAAGACAATTTGTAACAAAAAAGTATAATATGCGAAATATATTTATAATTTTTAACAAATTTATCTATATATATGGAAAATTTCCATTTTTTTTGTAATTCAACTGACCAAGTTCTACCAACAAAGCTCAACCATCTAATCTCTAAAAAGCTATTATTCACCCCGTATGCCAAAAAGTTCCCGAAATTTAGTCTGGATGGACCTGGAAATGTCCGGTCTCGATCCCGAAAAAGACGTCATTTTAGAAATAGCGACCATTGTTACCGATCTTAACCTGAACATTCTCGCCGAAGGTCCTGTCATCGCCATCCGCCAACCCGAAAACGTTTTCGAAAGCATGGACGAATGGAACACGAAACACCACAACCAGAGCGGTCTCGTCGATAGGTGCCGTCGCTCGCAATACTCGCTCAAAGACGCGGAACAAGAAACATTGCGTTTTATCAAGCCCTTTACGGAAAAGACAAAAAATGTCCTTTGCGGAAATTCCATCACGCAGGATCGTCGCTTTTTGTACAAGTACATGCCCGATATTTCAGAATGGCTGTGCTACAGAAATATCGACGTGAGTTCCATCAAGGAACTGTTTTACCGCTGGTACCCGAACATTGAAGATTTTCAAAAGGAAAAAAGGCACGAAGCGCTAAACGACATCCGCGAAAGCATCGCCGAACTCGCCTATTACAGAAGAACCATTTTCAAGTAACCCCATGGAAAGACTCCCTTACGCCAAAAGAATGCGTAACCGTTGCATCGCGATTACCGTTCTCGTATTCATTATCGTTGCCATAGTCCATTGCTCCACCAAGGAAGATTTGCCCGCAAGTAACGTCGTCGAAAGCAACATCGCACCAGCCACAGATTCCTCATCCGAATCCATCGCGGCAAACGACACGAACGCTTTTTACGATACAACGGCCTTCGACACCGCAAATACGGCACCAAACGGACTTTCACGCCTTACCGGAATCGAAGATGAAGATTTCGACAAGACATCGGCCAGTACAGGTTTCGAGAACAGCGTTGCCACAGGCGTCCGCGACACACTCCACATCAAGTCGCAAAAAGACCCGTTCCTAGCCGAAAAAATCGACATACTCCTGCGCCGTTATCACCCGGACTTGGGCATCATCCTTGTCGTCGATACCAAGACAAACGAAATCATAGCTTGGGGCGAACGTCGAGACGAGCATGTGCAGAATAGGCCTGACTATATAGGACGTTCCACCTTCCCAGCCGCATCACTAGCAAAGCTCGTGACCATCGCTGCCGCCATGGAAAGCAACCGCTACTCGCTCAACACGCCCATCCCGATGATCGGGCGCCACCACACGCTTTACCTGAACCAGCTTCGCGTCCCCGAAAAATACAAAGGTCCAACGATGGAACTTGCCGAAGCATTCGCCCGCTCCGCGAACCCGCCCATGGCCATCGTCGGGAAAAACGTCGGCGCAAAGCGCTTGCTCGCCGCCGCCGCCAAACTCGGCTACAACAGGAAATTCCCCGGAAACGCCCCGAACGCATCCAGCTATACCACCCCGGACACAGGTTACGGCCTTGCCGAAGTCGCCTGCGGTTTTACAACTTCGACAACACTGACACCGCTCCTCGCCGCGGCGCAAGTACGAGCAGTCCTCACCAAGAAGCCCCTCGAAATCCCGTGGGCCCGCGACATGGCTCCGTTCGCCCCGCAAAAGCCCATCGCACTTGACGTCGGCAAATTCAGCGAAAACACGTATTACGGTCTCCGCGAAGCAATGTTACGTTCCGTCACGCAGGGTACCGCACACAAGCACATGTCCACAAGGAACATGGCCCGCAAGAACTTCGACGTCCTACGGCTCGGAGGCAAGACCGGTTCACTCGACGGAAACGACCCCGCAGGCCGTTACGACTGGTTCATGGGATTTGCCGAAGCAAGGAACGAACCGGGCAAATCCATCGTCGTCATCGTGATGCAGATGCACAAAGAATTCCGCTCACAACCGGCAACGCAAGTAGCAGCGACCATCATTAATTACTGGGCGCACCAAAATCTCAAAAATTAAGTTAGATTTAAACACAAAGGAAAAAGAATCAAAATGGAATTATCTTGGTGGAACTTAATACCGACTTATTTTGACGGAACGGCTTTTGAACTCGGAAGCTTCCCCGTGCGCTGGTACGGAATCATGTACATTTTTGCGTTCGTGACCGCCTACCTCACCATGTGGAAAATCAGCGAAAAAGAAAAACTAGGGTACACCAAGGAACAGCTCGACAACATATTCACTTGGATTATCGCCGGTATCTTGCTTGGCGCCCGCCTCGGATACGTATTCTTTTACAAGGCAAGTTACTACCTCTCGAATCCGACCGAAATTTTACTTCCCATGGTTCACGACGATCTCGGCTACCACTTTGTCGGAATTTCCGGGATGTCTTACCACGGCGGTCTCATTTTGGGCATCATCTTTTTCTGCATCGGAGCAAAACGCAACAAGCTCGACGTCTGGAAAACTCTAAACCTGGCCATGCTCGCCGCTCCGCTCGCCTACACCTGGGGCCGTTACGGCAACTTCATCAACGGTGAACTTTTCGGCGAAGTGACAACGAGTTCTATCGGCATGTATTTTCCGCTGGCCCACGACAGCACTCTTGCAAATCCAATCCTCCACCACCCAAGCCAGCTTTACGAAATGTTGTTCGAAGGCGTCATCCTGTTTGTCGTTCTGTACAACCTTCGCAAGATTCCGAAACTCCACGACAAGATTCCATGCCTTTACTTGATGGGATATGGGCTTTTCCGCTTTTTCATCGAATTTTTCCGCAAACCGGACGCTCACCTCGGCCGTATCGACCTCTTTGGCATGAGCCGCGGACAGACGCTCTGTTCGCTGATGTTTATCATCGGCTTCGCCTGGATGGTGTATTTATTCTATAAAGAGAAGAAAGCTAATACCCTTTGAGGAAATTTTCCCAGAGTTTGTGTTCTTCTTCGAACTTTTGGAAAAACAACCGACTCACGTGTTCATAAACAATTTTGATGTGTTCTGCCAGTTCGTCTGTGACGTACTTTTCGGCGTTAGCATCTTCCGTTCCTGTCTCGTTCATCAGTTTGGACCATTGACCTTCTTGATTCTTGCTACCCAGCGTTGACAAGAGCGAAGAGTCTTCAAAACCCTTGTTATTCAGGTAAACAGCCCAGACCGAATTCGGAATCTTTTCAAGAAAATTTTTGAGGAACGGTTCCGCATTTGTCGAGTAGCCATACGAATTGCCTATCAAACTAATGATAGGGACATTGATAGCCCGTTCGGCATCCACCTGCCCCCAAGATTCGTCAGTCATTTCAAGAACCGATTTATACAAGTCTTCGGCAGGCTTTGGCTCGTTGTAGAAGTTGTCTATACCCAAATGGGCTTCACGTAGGCGGCTTAAGGACTCCGACAATTCCAATGCGGCATCTACAACTTGTGCGGTCGCCTTTTTGTTTGCTTTTTCCGCCTCATTTATTCCGTAACAACCGTCCATCACTGTAGAATCAAAGGACGACGAAACGCGTGAATTGTAATAGAACCTGATATTTCCCTCTTGCGACTGTAAATAAATTGCTTTATAACAACCGTTATCCTTAAAAAGATGAGCAAGAGCCCTGTATGCGCGGTGCCTTGCGCCACCTGATGTAAACTTGCCCCGATGAATGGCTACAAAACAGTGAAAAGCCCGAACGCAGCCATTCGTGTCGATAACCGTAATGCCATCGTAGTTCAACATCGAGATAAACATTTTACGGATAAAATTCTGCTCGTACAAGTCATGATACGACTGCGAATCCAACATGGAATCAGGCTTTATCTGCATGTCCCTGTAATCATCAAAGACTATCTTTCCTTCGTCAAAATTTTCGTCTTTATTCCCATTCCATGACGGATCCACAAACAAACAGATTGTACCGTGAACTTCTTTTTTGACTTGTGAAAAAAGACCAGCCCAAAACCCTTTCGGGTACGAGCCCAAATTAGTTTCCGTCAAGTCATCCGCAAAACCGTTTTCATCCAAATCAAAACGAATCAGCAAATGGTCGTTGCCGCCATCGGGCGTATGCGAATTTATGCAGATTTTCGAAACGTTGACGCAGTCTATCAACAAAAAACCTTTTTCGAGGAGAGCGCGTTCGGTCTCGCCGGCATTTCCGATATCCGACTGGAACACACCGACCAGGATAGACGACTCAGACTTTTCGCGTCCAGACATCTGCTGGATAATCAAGTCGCACCCGTTCCTGCAAAAATGGATGACGTCCTTCAAGCACGCCTTCACCCGTTCTTTGTACAAATTTTCCAGCGATTCTCCCGAAAACTTGTATATGCGACGATTCCAGCCCATCGGCGTATTTCCGTTCCCCATGATGATTCGGAACGTAAAATGGTCACTTTCTTCTTGATAATGCGGTACACTTGGCAAAATTTCGATAATGGCATCAATAACCGCTTCCTTCATTTCAGGAAGTTTTCGCAGAAAGAAACCTTTTATTTTCTTTCGATCAAGCCCTATAACATGTGTAGTATTTTGCAAATTTTCGCTCCTAAAACAACCAAAAGCAAAAACCTAAGTTATCTGTTATGAATATAATATGAACTCACTATTTTTGGAAAACAAATTTTATTTTTTTCAAAAAATTATCTTTTATGAAGAACATTAACAGGAGCATATCAATGGCAGGCATTACTTACGAAGTTGACGACAAGAACATTGTCGAGCAAATCAAGTCGGACGCTGCCAAAGCCGCTGCGGAACTTGTCGAAGCGGCGCATCTGAAAAAAGGCGATATTGTAGTTGTCGGCTGTAGTACCAGCGAAACCCTGGGCAACCAGGTCGGTAGCCATTCCGTTCCCGAAGTCGGGAAAGCCATCTACGAAGGGCTCCAGAGCATTTTCAATGCACAAGGCATCTACATCGCCGCCCAATGCTGCGAGCACCTGAATCGCGCCATTATTATCGAACATGAAGCCGTCCCGAACGCAGAAATCGTAAACGTCGTACCGCAACCCAAAGCCGGCGGCTCCTTCGCAACAGCCTGTTACGCGGCCTTCAAATCTCCCGTGGCACTCGAACATATCAAGGCTAATGCGGGGCTAGATATCGGCGGGACACTTATCGGCATGCACTTACGCGAAGTCGCTGTTCCCGTGCGCTTAAAGCAGAACCACATCGGCAAGGCGATCCTCATCGCTGCACGCACCCGCCCGAAATTCATCGGTGGTGAGCGAGCTCATTATGACGAAAGTCTAAAAGACGGATACCCGCAGTTCTAGTGGGCCCTTCGACAGCGCTTCGGCAGGCTCAGCATACCAGCTCAGGGACCTTGATAAGTTCGGTAAACTTGCCGAACCAAAGTTCTAAAGAGCTTTATGGTGCCGCATGGCGCGAATGTTTCGCGGCAGCACTTCCTTGTGCCACTTGATCCATTCATCATAATAGATGTAGCGTTTTTCGCGTTGGCGAAATTCTCGACCGTGAACGACCCTGCGCCCCTGGCGCTCCTCGACAGGAATCACGACATGCAGGCATTCATGATAAACAACACCCGCGATTGCATACAAAGGACAGTTCGCCGCATCGTAACCGCGGCTAATACTGATGAGGTGGAAGTTCTCACCTGTCACCGGGTCCTTGCGCACGGAGTGGAAACTGAGGCCTCCCACGCGGTTACTCCAGGTAATTCTGCATGTAAGTGAACCATCAAAATAGGTGTTGTTGATGGCGGCAAGCACATCCGTCAGGTTATGGTGAACACCCTGCGGACGAATCGGCGGCAAGCGCCCCTTGCTTGCAAGCGGAGCTTGTCCTTTGTCAGTAAAGACCTGATCGACGGTCTGCCAAAAGCGATTTACCAAGTCCTTGATAATAGCCTTGTTTTTCTGCGTTTTGCGACGCACCGCATGTTCCGCCCATTCTGCGGCCAGTTCACGGGCATCGGCAAATTCCGGAGCCTTCATGTACGCAGGCAGAAGTACTTCCGGATGCCCGAACAGGACCCCACCCTTGCAACGGATGCTCTTCTTCATGAGCGGACTATACTTGAAATGCACAAGTCCATTAAGAGAGCAATCTGGCGAAGGGACCTCGACTTCAGGCCCGTTGTCCGCAGCGACATACCCGAACAAATCCATCTGTCCGTCAGGAGCCATCGCAGGGACACCGATTTTTTCAAACGGATTCACGCGCCCAAGACTCCTTCATAGCCATTCAACGCCAACAACCCGCCAAAAAAGCTTTCAGGCAAGTCGAGCGCCGAATAATGTTCCGAAATTCCATACACGGCATCTTCCACGACATCCGGCATATAAACTATATAGCTATCGTTCTTTTCGGTCTGAAGCATATCCGGCGTGCAATATTGCGGTTCGGTCTCGCTAAAATACATACGGCAAGAAACGGTCCGTAGCGGATAAACGGTACAATCGCCCGACTCGTTCGAAAAAGGACATGGACGCCACCACGAAAAATAGTCATGGAGCGCCCGATCTTCGGCATCGTCCTCAGAAAGTCCAGTTTCGCGGCGGGCATCAAAAAAAGATTCAAACTTGTCCGAACGCAGCTGGCAAGCTTCCATCAAAGTAAGCAAGTCATCCCGTTTCCGTAGCTCATTATACAAGAAAATCAATTCGAACGGTTCGACCGACATCGGATAATGATGACAACAGTTTCCGCAAGCAGGCCTGCATTGGATAGGGCGCGGCTGCTGTACGAGCACAGCCTTCAAATACTGGTCATAAGCCTCATGGTACGACTGCGTAAACTGGAGGATCTGCGGCAACTGTTCCCGCAAGTTGTCTGGAGCGATGGCATATTCACGCCCCAAGGCAGCGGCAATCCCATCAAGACGATCCCTTTCGACCCTGAGCAGGGAGGAAAGTCGCATCTCAGCAATGCGATAAGATTTCGTCGGAAAATACTCTTTGTACGCTTCCATCGAGCGCAAATATATTTTTTTAAGAGAAAATCGTAAAAAAAGTCCGCCAAAAAAGGTAAAATAAGCATTTCGTGTAGGAAAAAATGCATTATTTTTAATAATGAGATTATTTTTTTAAGCGGAGAAATCGTTTCAGGATTAGCAAAATGAGTAAAATATCACAAAGCAAAAGGATATGGCCTCTCGTAACCGCTTTGTCTGTCGGCATTGCCGGTTGCAACCTGTTTCACCCAACAGAAAGCCATGACGCCGAAAATGACGATGCGGCCGCTCTGACGCTAGATGGATACCACGAGTTCCAGAAGTCGAACTACGACTCCGCCCGTAGGCTTTTTAGCAGAGCTATTGCCGCGGATTCCGGATATTCCGAAGCATGGGTCGGTCTCTCCAAGTGCGTCCTTAACAGCCAAGAAGGGCTCAATGCATTCGAGCTGGTCTCCTACGCTCAAAAGGCCGACGACAAATCGACATCCAACGGATTCCTCGAGATGCAGGACCATGAAGCCCACTTGATTTCAAAAGGGATTGATTCTGTCCTGATTTACCTGAACCAATTTATCGTTCGTGACACGACCGGAAAGACAGACAAGAAAGTACGGTTCAGCGATATCGCCGACAGTTACGCCATCTTGTTACTCACCAAAGCCGCGCTCCGCATCCGAAACGTCCAGACAGAACTCACATCCGTCCTCTCTGCTGATAGCGCAGGCATGAAGTTGAACTTAAACACCCTGAACGACCTTGGCGATAGTCTCAAGCCATTCCTCAAGGACATGGCGGCAGCATCCGAAGCGATTAAAGTAGCGCCGGACGCCTCTGCAGAAATCATCAAAGCCTACCTTCCCGACTCCACGCGACAGGACATCGGCGACGATTTCTACACGGACGCAACGGTTGGACTAGCCAACACAGTCATCCAATTAAACGACAGAGCCCAGACAGTTGAAGAAGAACGGACCGACGTGTTCTTCGTGTTCGGAAACGGCATGGACGATGACGGCGACGGATGCGTTGACGAAGAAGTCGTGGATAACTACGACAACGACGGAGATGGCGAAATAGACGAAGACGGCAGAGACTACCGTTCAGTTGTCCTTGTTAAAAACACCTTCATAACAAAAGACGAAAACAATACCACACAAGTCAACAAGGATGGAAAAGTTTACGACCTGACCAAATCACAGGTTGATCACCTCAATACTATTGAAAAATACGAAACCATCGATATCGACATGAATGAGAAAATGGGGACCCAGGACCCGGATGAATGGCAATATGTCATTCGCGATCCCGATGAACGTGACGAACAGAACAACCACTTACTCAGGTTTGCCGTTGACCTGAAATACCCCGGGAAAAACCTTGCAACCAAAATCAAGAACAAGGAACTTATCCGTCACGATACGGATATAAATAACATTAAGTATCCGCTGAAAAAGCGCAAAGAAATGGTCGGCGGATGTTGGGTCAACTACTCCGATGATGATTTCAAGAAATGGTTTGAAGGGAGAAATGCAAAATGAATAAAATAACTTTACTTGCAATTCTCATTTTATGTGTAAGCTTTGCATCGGCAAAGTCTCCCAGACACATTTCGCTCCGTGCAGAATCCATGGGTGGGGCCCACGTCGCAGTAGTCGATGACAAAGACGCCATTCATTTCAACTACGCCGGTTTAAGCCAAATCAATAGACTCGGCAACTACGACAAGCGTCCGGAACAGGGCTACTATCCGCGCAACTGGATTGGCGACATGCGACTCACATTTGGCGGAGCCGGTGAATTCAGCAGATTCCTTTCGGCATACGGCGACGTAACTGACGTCCAGGACTTGTTTAGGAATGCGCAAAATGCGGCAGATGAATCGAACTCCAGCAGGACGAGTGCCATTCTAGATTCGCTTGTCAACAATCCCAGATACCTCAATATTATCAACTCTCATGACCACAAGACATTGGAAATGAGATTGAAGTTCGATGCCGAATTGGCGTTCCACAATTTTGGTGCTGCTTTCTGGATGAACGGAAGCGTAGCTCCTTATGTTGAAGGAGGCTTAATCCTCCCCTACCTCGTTGTCGATACGTTCTACATCGATGCAGTCGCCCAAGCGGGTGGCGCTTATGAAATCATCCCAAACAAACTTTCTGTAGGCCTTGGCGGAAAAATCGCAAAGCGCCACAAGACCGAAATGGTAACGCTCGGGTTGGCAAACTACAAGAGTGTTGTCGATACGCTCGAAAACAAGCTCGATAACGCCACTGACGATTTCTTCGATTCCAAGACGTTCTCGTTCGGTTTGGACATGGGCGTTCTTTATCAGTACAACCGCGAAGTCCGTTTTGGCGCTTCGCTTCGCGACATTTACTTCAAGTCTCTAGCCGGAGAAACACTGATTCCGAACTTCACGATAGGCGCGAACTATAGCCCGAAATTCATGAACAGCAATACCGGATTCGGTCGTAAATTCAATGTCGCTGTAGATTTCGCCGACATGTTCAATGCAGACAGAAATTACAAGTTCTTCAGCCACCTCAACTTCGGTTTTGAACTGGAACAGACTCTTGCGGCAATTCCAGGCCTCAACAACGAAGTACGCTTCATCGCTTTGCGCCTTGCCGCCGGTTTCAGGGGCGGTTATCCGACTGCGGGTATCGGCGTCGAAGTGCTCCGTTTCTTCACGTTTGAAGCGGCCACCTGGGGCGAAGAACGCGGCTACTACACAGGCCAAGAAGAAAACAGAATCTACATGGTGCAAGCGAGTATAGGATTCTAGTGGTTGCGGCAGAGCCGCAGTAGGTAGTAAGAAGTGGGTAGCTGGAAACTGGCGGAGAGTCTGTCACCCTCGAGCAAGTCATCCTGAGACGCGAAGCGACGAAGGATCCAGTAAATTTTGAAAAGTCCCGACAAACGTCGAGACTCTTTGCTTTTTGTACCTAAAACCTAAGACCTGTAACCTAAAACCTATTTCTTGACTTTCACGACTCTTGCCTGCGGGTTCTGCTTGCCGAGCAGGTCATAAGTGCGGGAACCGCGCAAACTGCGGGACTGCACCGGACGTGGACGCATCACCCCAATTCCAGTCTTTCCGTCATCGGTCTTGAAGTTTTCCACATGCGTTATGCCGTTGTTCACATAATCGTCAAGGCCGTACGCATGACGCATGATGTTCAGGACGTCCTTGTCAAACACGGAACCGTCCGGTTCTGTCTGGCGACGGATAATAGTCATGTTGTTTTCGCCTTCGTGACCCGTATCCCAAGCGATAGGCACCACCTTGTTTTGTTTTGCAAGTTTCATCACGGCATCGTAATAAGCGAGGCGGCCCTTGCGGTGTTTCGCATAATTGTCGCCGGTCAACACCCCCACGCGGTCATTCGCACCGAACTCGCCGATAATCACAGGCACACCCTTATCGACAAAGTTCGTTTTCATCTTGCCGAACTGGTCCTGAATCTGGGAGCTCGTGCACTTGTCGCCCATGGCACCTGCCCAAGCGTTGTAGCCGCAGTTATGCACGATATCCGCACCTGTCGCAAGGTCGTCGCCCCAGTAGTACTGCGGATAGACTTGAGCGCCCCAATCCGCAATATCGTTCATGAGCGTGTAAGTGTAGGGGTCATAAAAATGCACTTCGACCATCAGGCGGTTTGCAATCACGTCCTTCGGGAGCTTGCTTACCGGCATCACTTCGGAGCTGCGGTCAATGCTTGTCGATGGCCCCTGAATCACGAGCGTACGGCTTGCGTTATTACCACCCGTCGCACGCACGGCATCCACGAACGTCTGATGATACGTCATCAGGATTTCAGTTTCGTGCTTGTAATTTGCGTCAGTTGTGGCAGGCTCGTTTGCACTTGCGAAAAGCAAATTTTCATTATAGTCCTTAAAATGCGTCGCGATTTGCGTCCAGAAATCCTTCTGGCGGGCATTCACCTTGTCCTTTTCCTTGTCGTTCAAGTTACCTTCAAGCCAGCCGTTATCCCAATGGATGTTTAGAATCGTCACGAGGCCTGCGCGCATGCACATGTCCACGACCGTCTGCACAGAGTCCATCCAACTAGAAGCAATTTCGTTCGGGCCACCGCCCGGAACAATATCAGCCCTGCTGGAATCACGAGACAATGCGTTTGAATGGCTGTACCACGCGCACGGGATGCGAATCGTGCTGAAGCCCGCCGCCTTGACAGAATCAATGTACGCCTCGGTCGGGAACTTGTTGCCCCACCACGTCGGATTTTGGGGAACTTCCATCGTGTTCCCGATATTTATGCCAAAGCCCATCTTGGCAAACATTTCGTTCGCCGTCGGCAAATCTGCCGCAAAAGAATTTGAGCCCAATGTCAAAGAAAGCGCACCGCAAAGCGCGGCGACGCGAATGTGCTGTTTAAACATATCAATCCTTTGGTTCTAAGCCATTCGCGTTTATTCCCCAAACAACGAAAGCCCATAACACCGAATTTAAATATATATCAATACACGGCAATCGCAAAAATTACGCCAATAAAAACGTTGACGAATTGTCAAACGAGAAGTTTCTATTCTGTTTTTTGGGGTTTTCGATACCGCAATGTTGAAATTATCTTCTTGCACATTGATGAATCAACTTTCGTGGAATCGTATTCAAAATGCAAACGATCCATCTCATACCATATTATTGAATCACCAGTATTTTGATATTTATGTTCATATCGTTTTGTTTCAGGATTTTTATAAGAAAAACTCTTTCGTTTGGGCTCTTTAATATAACGAGATGAAAAATAAATGTCAAACACATTTGAAATCTTTCTGATTTTCAGGGTATCATTATCAAAATAGCTTCTGTAAACAGGCTCTAGCAAAATAAACGAATCAAGAATATCTTGGTTAGCTGCTCGACCCAAAGGATTATCTTCAGAATTCCCAACCCCTAGAGTCAAATGCATAAAAGGTTTTAGCAAGGAATCTAAAAAAGTATAACAAACAATTTCACCCATAATAATACCGCTCTTACGAACAGAATACGATTTTGGAATCAATACTTCAAACATGTCGCCATCAGAATTCATGGAATCCGCGTACACCTGCATTTCTAGAGGTTCAAAAGGATTCTTTAATTCTTTAACTTCTTTATCTTTTATTTCAAAAGCATATTCGCTTTTTTCTACAACATATATCAAGTCAAACAATTTATTTACATTAAACGAATAGCCATTTTTTAAGGCACCACGTTTCAAAGAAATTTTTCCGTTTCCATCATATTTTACATTCCAAACTTTATCATACTTATATTTCAAAAACAACGAATCCGATAGACAATAGGCACGAGCTCCATCATATAAGATTTCATTTTCAAAATCATTCTTTCCACATTTTATGGAGTACTCTTCTAAAGAATCACGTAACGATTCATAAGACGCAGACAATCCTTCAATTTTGCAATTATCAAAATTAAGGCAAAATGAAATATTCTCCAACTTGAAGAAGAACAAAAAACATGCTATAAAAATCACAAACAAAGAAAATATAATTATTCGTTTTATCATACTATTCTTCCACAAAGCAAGCCGGGATTTTGAGAGTCACGACTTGATTTAAAGATAAGTCTTCTTTGACGTACATAGCATGATATCTATCAAACAGTTCAAATGATTTTGCTGGTTTAACAGGCTTTTTAGGGAACAGCGGATCTCTTTTTGTCACCCCTTTTACGCATCGCAAATAATTAATTCCACCCGTAGCAAAGTCCTTCGTAAATCGGATTTCATCACAATGTTCTTTGATGACGTCAAAATAGCCGATAACTTCAACGGAATCTTTTTCACTCCCTTCGCCATGACATTCTTGGAAATATTCTCTAGAAAAAGAGAGATGAACCTTTTCTGACTTGACAATTTCTTGTGCAGCGACCTTGCCAAAAATACGCCGAGAACGCAATTCAGGAGGAAGGTATTCGGTAAATATAGGATGCGTTTGACGAACAACAAGCTGCGTTCGCACTTCTGGCGGCATCCATGCGTAATACAGAATAGATTTCACTTCTTCCAAGAAATCGGCGTATTCCGGATGATCCGTATTCATATCAACATTTACCACTCGGCCACTATCGCCAAAAGTAATAGTCGCATCGACAGACAAATTAAAACCTTCTTTATAATAGCGCTTGAGAGCTTG
>JAFWRL010000285.1 GCA_017520105.1 Fibrobacter sp. | reverse complement strand
TACTATTACTACCCGCGCGAAGCCAATCATTCCAGCCTCGTGGGGAGTTTCGAAACCGTGAAGGAAATGTTCGGCGGCAGAAAAATCGTGACGCTCAGCGAAAACGGCTCTGTGCCCTACCCCGACGAGATGAAGGCCGATGGAGCGAACTGGAGCTGGTTCATGCCGTGGTACGGCGACTACGCGATGGAAAGTTGGGCAAACGACAACAACAAGGAATCGTGGAAAACCGTGATGAACAACGAATACACCTTGACGCTCGAAGATATGCCCGGCTGGGACAAGTACAAAATCGAGGAACAACACACGACCAGCATCGAAAACAGGCTACACGCGCAAAAGGCTGCCGCAAGTTTGTCTGTTGTCGGCAAGAATTTACAAATTAGCGTTCCGGGTTCAAACATCGCAAACGCCACCGCAAGGGTCGCGATTTTCGACATGCAGGGCAACCGCGTCTTGCAAGAAACGGTCAACTCCGCAAACGCAGGCATTGACTTGAGCAGGATTGCCGTTGGGCAGTACATCGTAGAAGTGCAAGGGAAAGGATTTACGCAGAACGGAAGAATCCAACTAGTCGGCAATAGGTAGTTGACAGAGTCATTCTGGAGTGGGGATTCAAATATCTTGAACATGCCCTTGCAAGAACCGTATGGTTCCTTCGTCCATACAGTCCTCAGGATGACGATTGTCCAAGCTGCACAACATTGCTCTAGTAACTAGCCCGCAGGGCGCAGTAACTACTAACTAGTAACTAAATTGGAGTATGATTATGGGATGTAAATTAATCGCGGGCGTTTGTTCCGCAATGGCTATTGCCACAGCAGCCACGGCATCATCAGCTTATGCCGCACCGACAACTTACGAAGCCGAAAGTCAACCCGGCGTTGACGCGGCCTCAATCGTATCTGCCGAAGGGTTCTCTGGCGGCAAGTACGTGAAACCGGGCACAGATGGCTTTACATTCAAAGTCAAAGTCGAAGAAACGGCCGTCTATGACTTCACCACGAAAGTACTCATCAAACAGTACGACTGGTTCGAATCGAAGATTGTCGTGAACGGCACAGAAGCAGGCTCTTTGCTCACCAAGCCGCGCACTTGCGATTCCGCATTCGTGATTACCGCTTCTGCCAAAATGCGTGCTGGCGAAAACACCGTTACCGTCGGTAACGGTGGCGCTCTCGGCGTTGATTACATTACCGTCGAACGCCATCCGGATCCAACTTACACAATTAGCGAAGCCCCTGTCACGCCCGAAGCTACGGAATCGGCGCGCAAAGTCTATAGTTTCCTCCGCGAAAATTTTGGCAAGAACACCGTCAGCGGCATGATGATTAGCGACCAAAATTTCAACTACGATTACGGCAATATGCGGCTCATTCCGCCAGGCGGCTGCACACCCGCCGATTCCTGCAAGTTCAGCGATGAAGAAGTCTCGTGGAAGGGCCAGACCGACATTGCCGAATTCTACAAGCGCTCGGGACACTACCCCGCTATTGGCGGCTTCGACATGCTCTTTGCGGCAGGCGGCCACCACGAAGAAGGCTGGTTCAAGGGGTACACCGAAAACAACCTTTTGATGACCGAACAGCTGTGGAAAATGGGCGGCATTCCAACCTATACCTGGCACTGGAAAGTCGGCGAAGACACTGTTTTCTACACCAAGGACGCTTATCCGAACAACGGATTCAAGGCAAGCGGATGCACCGAAGGCGTCAAAGGCACAAGCGAGAACAACACCTGCTTTAACTACACCAAGGCATTCAAGGGCGACAAATGCGAAGAGCTCAACGAGACCTCGCAGGAATACAAGGACATCGTCGCCGATGTGGATATCGTTTCGGGTTACTTCAAGCAACTGCAGGAGAAAGGCATTGCCGTCATCTGGAGGCCGCTTCATGAAGCAAGCGGGGGCTGGTTCTGGTGGGGTGTCGGCAGTGGCGACTGCTACAAACAACTTTACCGCCTCGTCTTTAACCGCATGGTGAAAACAAACGGCCTCAAAAACTTGATTTGGGTCTGGAACATCAATACGGACCCGCAATTTGGTTACGATTACTCCGCTCTCAATGCAAGTTGGTACCCAGGCGATGAATATGTCGATATCGTCGCTGTTGACATTTACGACCCGCTCAACAACCATAATTCCGGAGCCAATTACTTCAATAAAATCGTGAGCGATGTGGGCACGAACAAGATGATTGCCTTGAGTGAAAACGGCGCCATTCCAGACGTTGACAGCATTGCCGAAGACAAGGCCAATTGGAGTTACTGGATGACCTGGAGCCAGACTTGGAGCGGAAACTTCCTTGAAAAGACTCCTACGGACATGTGGAAGAAAAACCTCGACGACAAGCGCATCATCGCACTTGACAACATGCCTGGTTGGGATAAAGTCACCGTACACAATTCCGTTCAAAAGCGCCCCTTCAAGATTTCAAACAACATAAATCTTTCTATAAGTGGCAAGTCTCTTTCGCTATCTACGAATCAAAACGGACGAACCACAGTCACCGTTTTTGACTTGACCGGTCACCGCGTTGCAACACTTTTGCAGGGCAATATTTCGGCAGGAACGCATAATTTAAGCCTTCAATCGCTCGCCGCCGGCAATTACATCGTCAAGGCAAGCGTCGGACATCACAACACGATGCAGGTTTTTCGCCTAAAATAGAGTTCGCTGTAACATGTATTCTAAAAAAAAGGTTCGTTTTTGAACCTTTTTTCTATTTTTAAATCATGACCGTAAAGAACCCCCTTTATTTTACCATTCACGGACATTTTTATCAACCGCCTCGCGAGAACCCCTGGACTGGCATCATCGAGAACCAACCCAGCGCACGTCCGTTCCACGACTGGAACGACCGAATTGCAAGCGAGTGCTATAGCCCCAACTCCGCGAGCCGTATTCTAAATTCCAACGGCAAGATTGTCGATATCGTCAACAACTACGATTTCATGAGTTTCAACATCGGCCCAACGCTGATGGGTTGGATCCGCACCAACACGCCTGACACCTACAAACGCATTCAAGAAGCCGACAAACGCAGCCAAGAACGTTTAAACGGTCATGGCAACGCCATTGCACAAGTCTATAACCACATCATCATGCCGCTTGCAAGCGAGCAAGACAAGCGAACTCAAATCCGTTGGGGCATCGAAGATTTCAAGTTCCATTTCGGTCGCAAGCCCGAAGCCATGTGGCTTGCCGAAACGGCCATCAATTTCGAGACAGTCGTCGAACTTATCAAGGCTGGCATCAAGTTTACCATTCTCTCGCCCACGCAAGCAGCGCAATTCCGCAAGTTCGGCGACAAGGATTGGACGGACTGCAGCAATACTGACATCGACACCACACGCCCGTACCGCATTTACCCGCGCGACAAGAAAGGGAACCTCGTCTGTGACGGTTATCTGGATGTATTCTTCTACAATCCGTGGCTTTCGAGCGCTGTCGGATTTGAGCACTTGCTCCGCGATGCCGGAACGTTCGGCCACCGCATCGAAAGCGCCTGGAATGCAAATCGCGACGAACCGCAACTCGTAAGCATCGGCACCGATGGCGAATCCTACGGCCATCACGAACCGTTTGGCGACATGTGCGCCGCATGGCTTTACAGCAGGTTCGCCCCAGAGAACAACATGATTCCCGTCAACTACGGCTGGTTCCTCGAAAAGTTCCCGCCCGAATACGAAGTCGAACTTAAGAACTTCTACGGCGAAGGCTGTGCCTGGAGCTGCGCTCACGGCGTCGGTCGCTGGTACAGGGATTGCGGATGCTCCACCGGTGGTGGCCCTGACTGGAACCAAAAGTGGAGAGGCCCGCTCCGCGACGCTTTCAACCATCTCAAGGAAGTCGCCGACAACATTTTTGTCCGCGAATTCGAAAAGCTTTCAAAAATCGACCCGTGGGAAGTTCGCAACAATTACATCCAGGTAATAGTCGCTCCCGAAGATGAATCCCGCAAAGAAAAATTCCTCAAGGAAACGCTCAAGAATCCCGAAAGCAAGGAAGACCGCATAAAGGCGCTCCGGCTTCTCGAAATCCAGAAGTTCTGCTTGTTTAGCTTCACGAGCTGCGGCTGGTTCTTCAACGATATCGAAGGTCTCGAACCCGTGCAGAACATGCGTTACGCACTCCGCGCAATGCAGCTCTTAAAGCCGTTCCTCCCCATGGGAGACAACCTCAAGAGCGAAGTTCTCTACATCCTCGCTCGCGCCACAAGTAACGAACACAAGTGGAACGGCGCCGAAGTCTTCACAAAGTACGCCGAAGAAGACGTTCCCTCCGTCATCAAGCAGATGGCCGAACGCGCCGCAATTTACCACCTCGAACTTGAGGACGACTACCTGAACAAGGATTCCCGCATCACGGCGACAAAGATTGCATCCCGCCGCCGCCAGACTTTGGTGCGCGCCACCTACGAAGACAACGACCTCGGCGAATCCTGCGTCACGACAAACCTCGTCGTTACAGACTCGCTAAGTCGCGTCAACATCATCGTCATGATGGGCGAAGAAAAAGATTGCGGGCTTTCCTTTGTCAGCGACGCGAACATGACAACGGACGAACTGCACAACCTCTACCCGACGGCTTACGTTGTCCGCATGAGCAACCTCGCCAGCGACTCGCTCAAGCGCATCAACCAGCTTTCAACGCAAAAGCACCTCGAGAGCATCACAAAGTCGTTCTCCGGTTTCGCCCTAAATCACGGGATTTCCATCGACAGCCTTGCCGACCCGGACCACACGCTGCCGGACACCATGCGAAAGATTCTCACCGTTGAAATCAACGCGAGAATCCACCATGCCGCATTGCGGTTGCTGAACGAACACAGCAAGATTACCATTGCAGAAATAAAGGAACTCATCACCGAGGCAACCTCGCTCAACACCAAGTTCAGTTTTGGCGGGCTTGGCCGTATGTTCCACCACAAGCTAACGCAGCTCATCGATGAAGTATCCAAGAAGTACAACGCAAAAACGCTCAACTACATCACGGACCTCATCACTGTTGCCGATTGGTTGAAACTCTATATCAACAAAACAGCCCTCGAAAACCACGTCTTCGCATTCTACAAGGAATACAAGACAGAGCCGAAGGGGAAATTCGCGGCACTCAAGCCCATGTTCCAATGGCTGAACTTTGAGGTCGCCAATGTCTAATATGCTGTACAAGCTGTCGAACGCGCCACTCATTACAGCGCAACAGATAAGCAATCGCCTGGAATCGCTCGCCCAAGAATTAAAGGCTTGCGATTTCGACGTGATTTTATCTGCACTTACCGGCAGCTACATGTTTACAGCAGACATTTCACGGAAAATTGCAAAGCCCGATTTGCAAATTTCATTCATCAGGGCATCAAGCTACGGCGATTCCACACTATCCAGTGGAAAAGTACAAATCAGCGGGCTCGAAAAGCTCGACATCAAGGGTAAGCGTATTTTGCTAGTCGATGATATTCTCGACACGGGCAACACGATGTTCGCACTCGTGCAAGCCATTGCAGAATCCAGCCCAGCCTCCATCAAGACTTGCGTACTGTTGAACAAAGAATCACGACGAACGGTTGACTTCCACGCCGATTTTGTCGGTTTTGAAATTGAAGATAAATTTGTGGTTGGTTACGGTCTCGACTACGCAGACGAATACCGGACCTTGCCCGAAATATGGACACTTGAAAAGCTATGACAGAAAACAACACTAACGAAACCGATGACTTGAACGAAGCCAAGAAACACGCGACACAAACTTTTGCCGCCCTTGAACGCAGCTTTTCAAGAATGGCGTATCGCAAGCGGAATACCATCCGTATTATCGTGTGTCTTGTTTTCTTTTTCTTGGGGTATCAAGCGAACAACTGGTTTGGCAGCGGCGTCCCGACCGAAAAGATTATCGAAAAAATAGCGGCACAGCCGGACCTTCCAAACAACAAGTGCAAGTTCCGCTACGACCGCCCCATGGAATACGCCATCATGCACGAATGCGTATTCGCCCACGATATTCCGACAAACGAAGTCAAACTCATCCAGCGCATCAACTACTGCTCTTGCGCTTTGGAACGCGTACAAAAAAAGAAGCCCTTCCAAAAAATGTTCGAGAACAATCTGGAGGACTTCACTTTCAAAATTCGCGAAGAAATCCTGTGCAAGGATGAAAAGATTCCACAAGCACTGGAAATCGAATCAGAAACTTCTACTGCGAAATAATACTTACAAAACCGACCCCGCAACAAGTGCAGCGCGGGGTGACAGGTTAAAGAATCAACATTCCGTCGCCGTAGCTGAACAATTTCATTCTGTTCTCTACGGCCATTTTGTATGCATCAAGCGTATTTTCGCGACCATAGAACGCAGATACCAAGAGAATCAGCGAACTCTTTGGCCAGTGGAAATTAGTCAAAAGCCCATCGACGAGTTTGTACTTGTATCCCGGATAAAAGAACGCGTACGTCACGCCCTTTTGCGGTTTCAGGAACCCGTTCGCATCGGCAATCGTCTCGACAACGCGCGTGCTTGTAGTGCCCACAGTCACAATGCGGCCACCATCGCGCTTGGCCTTGTTGATGATGTCGGCGTTTTCCTTGGTGAGTTCGTAATGTTCGCCGTGCATCTTGTGCTGCGAGAAATCTTCAACGGAAATATTCTGGAACGTGCCCGGCCCTACATGGAGCGTGACTTCAGCGACATAGACACC
>JAFWRL010000284.1 GCA_017520105.1 Fibrobacter sp. | reverse complement strand
GCAATACATTCACAGGAATGACACCATAAAAATACATCTTTATCGTCAATCCTCAAAATTTTAAATTGTAAAATTCTCGCATAAAAATTAAATTTCAAGCATGTTCAACGCGGATTTACTCACATCGGCTAAAGTTCAAGGTTTTATCGATCTTGCAACCCAGAAAAAAATGGACGCGTTGCAGGTTTCGACGCAGCTTGCCAAGAATTTCAGCAACGAAGAACGAATCGCCATCATGGACTATATGGCACTTGTGCCAAAATTCCGCGAAAAGTTCTTTTTGAAGGATTCCGAATCCAATAAAAAAGAGAAATCAAGCGAAAAGTTTCTCCTTTGCGACAAGCTTGCCCTAGAACAGAGTACCGCCCAGGACATCGGGCGATGGAAATCGATGCTGTGGGAACAAGCCCGCCAAGCAAACAAGGACAACAGCGAAAACACCAGAAATGCCGCCCCCGTCGTTCACGATCTATGTTGCGGCATGGGAGGCGATTCATTTTACTTGCCCAAGGAATTTACCGCCATCGGTGTAGATCTCGACGAGAACCGCCTAGCGATGTACCGCTACAATAGCCGAGTAATGCGAGAGTTCGGCGATTCTCCCGCTGACGGAAATGCAAAAAACGCGGAAAACACAATTCTCGCCGATGTCCGCGAGGTCGCCAAGCAAAACGATTCAGAGGGAGCGCCCCTCGCTCAGCGCAAAGCCGATTACTTTACGATTGACCCGGCACGCCGCGCCATCGAAGGCGAAAACCAGCGCGACCTCCGCAATCTCACGCCCACGTTCGAAGAAGTTATCGAAATTTCGAAGCACTATAAAGGCGGCATGGCCAAAATCCCGCCCGGCTATCCCATCAGCGAAATCCCCTGCGGCACAGAAATCCTCTACATCGGGCAACGCACGGACTGCCGAGAATGCTTGGTACTATTCGGCGAACTCGTTCAAAACCCTGACCACGTCCGCGCCGTGATGGTCGATAAGAACGGGGGAACGCTCGCCCAGTGGATCTTTGAACGCGACGAGAAACGCGAATCCCGCAACGACAGCGAACAGTCGCAATACGACCACAATTACGAACTTGAAGGCCGCGACCGCGTTTACCGCACATCGAGCAGCGAATCCGATTTGCCACTTGGGGGCATTTCAAAGTTCATCGCGGAACCCGCACCGGTGCTACTCCGCAGCCACCTCTTTGGAGTGGTCGCTCTCGCACACGACGAAACGACACACCTGATTTCGCCGGGCATCGCTTACGTGACCAGCGAAAAACCGCTCCCCGCGCCCGCCTTCGCTAACTACGAAATTCTGGAATCGTCCGAGATTTCAACCGGAGCCGTCCGCGCGATGCTCAAATCGCACGACATCGGAAAACTCACGCTCAAGCTGCGAGGCGTCAAAGTCGATCCCGACCAAGAAATCAAACGCCTCAAGCCCAAAGGCAAGAACACGGCAACGCTTTTCTACACACGCCTCGACGGCGAGAAAATAGCGATACTTACGAGGAGAATCGAATAGCACCACGAGAACTTAACTGGCTCCTTCCCCTTTCATGCAGTGCATTCCAGGGTCAGGATGACGCAACAAAAGAATTTAACATTCTTATCAAATTTCTACTATTAACTAGTAACTAATAACTATTAACTGCGGCAAAGCCGCCCGCCCTATGTCCGTAAAACTTGAACAATCCTGGCTGAACTTGCTCGCCGACCAGTTCGAACAGCCGTATTTTAAGCAAATTAAGGCAAAACTTTTGCAAGAACACGCGGAGCACCACGTGGTTTACCCTCCCGGACCGCAGATTTTTGCAGCCCTCGATTATTGCCCTGTCGATAAAGTCAAGGCCGTCATCATCGGGCAAGACCCGTACCACAATCCAGGCCAGGCTCACGGGCTTTGCTTCTCGGTGCCGTTCGGAATCGAGCCGCCACCATCCCTCGTGAACATTTTCCAGGAACTCCACGACGACCTC
>JAFWRL010000283.1 GCA_017520105.1 Fibrobacter sp. | reverse complement strand
GTCACCGGCGAAGCGACATATACGGCGGTATTCACTGCAACTCCGTTTGCACCGGCATTCATGTCGCATGCACTGGCGCTGGAAGGCTCGATCGGCGTATACTTCTTCGTACGGCTGCCGCAGGTCGAGGGCTATGAATATGAAGGCGTTGCTTTCACGATCGACAACGTTGACGGCATGGACGCATTCGTCGAGTTCAGCCCGGATATGCCGACGAACGTCAGCGGGTACTATCGCTTCACGTACTATGTGCGTTCGATCGAGATGGCGGACACCATTACCGCGACGCTCCATTACACGCTGAACGGCGAAGATCAGACCCTCGAAGAGACCTACTCCGTCAAGGAGTACTTCGAAGCGTACGATAACAATACGAATCTGTTCACTGAAGCCGAACAGGCTATGACAGAGGCGACGGCGGACTACGGTCACTACGTACAGGCGTTCCTCGAGACGCAGAGAACGTGGACGATCGGAACCGACTACGCGGAGATGGATAAGCACTACACCGACTACACTTCGGATGATATCAGCGCGGCGCAGACCGGACTTGCAGAATATGCAACCACGAAGACGGTCGGCTCGAACATGCAGAAGATCACGTATACGCTCGTATGGGACAGCGATACGGAGCTGCGCGTCTACTTCAAGCCGGCGGCGACCTACACCGGAACGTTCACGTTCACGGTCGACGGCAATCCGATCACGGAGGACGGCGAGAAGATCAGCGTAGTGAAGCAGTCCGACGGCCGCTACATGGTGTCGATCAAGAACATCGCTGCGCACGAGTATGCCAATTTCTACGAGATCAAGGCGATCGACGAAGACGGTAATGAATCCATCATGACGGTGTCTCCGCTGTCGTACGTGAGGTCGATCATGGCGAACTATGCGGACAACGCTGCGGCGGTCAACGCGGCAGTCGCGGTTTATCGCTACGCGATGGCGGCAACGGCGCTGAAATACGGCAACTGATCGAAGTAAACACCTGCGGCGGGAACAGATCTGTTCCCGCCGCATTGTTGTTTACCGCTTCATCAACAGAGCAGTTAAAACCCTCTTGACAAATCTCCATTAAAGACAGGTTTTTCTCTTTGAAAATACAGCGTCAAAGCTGCAAAAGCTAAAATCAAGAGTAATTACTGATTTCCTACTCATATTTATTTCATTAAAAGAATTCGATAATAATAGTATAACAAATGAAAAGACAAAAAACAATGTTGACATAGAAGTGCTTTTGAACTTCGATAAGACACTTCGATGCAATTGTATTGAAGAGTATTAAGACAGAAAAACCTATATCAATAATGGGCATAATGCAGTCGGTTCCAAGTTTGTTCCGGTTGTTCAATGATCAATAAGAATCACGATCTAAAGGCGTTATTTGACCACGCGAAAGCAAAAAGAAGAACCCGATTTCGGAGGCCGAAATCGGGCTCTTGGCACCCCCGGGAGGACTTGAACCTCTGGCCTATCGCTTAGGAGAGCGGCAATTACGCATGACCGATAAACCAAGACGGCGTCTTGGAAAATCCAAAAAATCCAGTAATTTAGGGAAAAATCCGGTTTGTGTACTATGCTCATTCAACGCACTCCACAGTAGCATACTCAAGCAAAGTGCAGTCAAAATGCAGTCAAAAGTGCAGTCAAAAACATAATCAAACACGAACTCTCTTATGTCTTCTGTTGTCGAGTCTGCACTGGATTACTCCTGTGTTCTATTATCCTACGGAACTTTGTGCCTGATTTCTTATTTGGTTTCTTGAACATCTCACACTTTTTCGTTTCGTGATTGATATGGTTTTTCCTTGAAAACAGAAAACAGATCATTGACAAAAGCAGAAAAAATGATACAATAATCATGAGTTAGAGGTGTCTAACCGACGTAAACGGAATGCTTTTTTTCGGAAAGCATCTTTTTTCAGGGCAATAGTTAGAATAAGCTAACTGTTATTAGTTAGCTGGAACCAAAGGAGTAAAGCATGTCGGAAGAAACGGTCATTCTGCATGGAGCGCCGACGCTTGCGGGGATC
>JAFWRL010000282.1 GCA_017520105.1 Fibrobacter sp. | reverse complement strand
TGACTGTAGGTCTTGGCACCGGCAGCACGGCAGCCCACATGGTAAACCGCCTTGCTGAACGCATCAAGACAGAAGGAATCCACGTCGTTGGCGTTTCGACCAGTTGGAGCACGACGCTCCAATGCCGTAGCCTCGGCATCCCGCTCAAGGAAATGGGTGAAGTATCCCACCTCGACATGGTCATCGACGGCGCCGACGAAATCGACCCGAACCGTAACCTCATCAAGGGCCGCGGTGCAGCACACCTCCTCGAAAAGATTGTCGCTTCCATGACGGATAACTACGTCATTATTGCAGACTCTGGCAAGGCCGTTCAGCAGCTCGGCACCAAGTTCGCGGTACCTCTCGAAATTATCCCAGGCGCCATCGCCGTCGTGACCGAACGCGTCAAGAAACTCGGTGGCGAAGTCAAGGTGCGCATGGGCGCTCCTGGCAAAGACGGTCCGGTCATTAGCGACTCCGGCAATTTGATTGCTGATGCGAAGTTCGCCCCCATCGCCGACCCGGACAAGCTCGCCCGCGACCTCGAACACATCGTAGGCATTGTCGGCCACGGACTTTTCATCGGTATGGCCACAAAGGTTATCCTCGCCGACGAAGCCAAGGGACTGATTGAATTCTAGTTATGGGTCAATAGTTATTTTTTGCACATGAATATTATCGAAACCTTGAATGATGCAGGCCAGCAGGAATTGGCCCAACATCTTGAAACATTGACGGGCGATGCCCGTGCAAATCTTGAACGTGACATTTTAAGCCAAGATTGGCAAGAACTCAAGGTGTTGCATGCAGAGAAATCCGCAGCCAGCTTGAGCGATAACGTTTCTGCCGACCTCACCCCGATGCCGTGGAAACTCGCCACCGACGATCTCCGTTATGAATTCTGGAAAGAGACCGGCGAAATTCTTTTGGGTAAGGGTCAAGTCGCCGCATTCCTCGTTGCAGGCGGTCAAGGTTCGCGTCTCGGTTTCGATGGTCCCAAGGGCATGTTCGACATCGGACTTCCGAGCCACAAGAGTTTGTTCCAATTGCAGGCAGAACGTTTGCGCAACTTGGGTGCACGCGTCGGTCACGCGATTCCGTGGTGCATCATGACGAGCCCGCTGAACCACGAAGCGACTGTCAACTTTTTCAGTGAAAACAATTTCTTTGGCCTGAACCGCGAAGACATCCGTTTCTTTGAACAAGGTACCATTTGTGCCCTCACCGCCGACGGCAAGGCTGTCCGCGATGGCGAAGACCATTTGGCACTCGTCCCGGACGGAAACGGAGGTTGCTTCCGCGCACTCGCCCAAAGCGGAACGCTCGCTTGGCTCGTGGAACGCGGCGTGCAGTACGTATTCCTGTACAGTGTCGATAACGCCCTCTGCCGCATTTGCGACCCGGCATTCATTGGCGCCCTTGCAGAAAAAGGCAATATGCTCAGCGCATCAAAGGTCGTGCACAAGGCCGGCCCGAACGAAAAAGTCGGCATTTTCGCCTTCCAGAACAAGAAGCCGGGCGTTGTCGAGTACAGCGACCTTCCAGAAAACTACCGCGACATGACGAATGCCGATGGCAGCCTCACGTTCGACGGAGGCAACATCGCTATTCACTTGTTTAAAATCAGCGGGCTCCGCAAGTTGCAGACGAGCAAGCTCCCATGGCATACCGCACGCAAAACCGTCTGCGACATCGAAAAATGCTTCAAGTTCGAACAGTTCCTCTTTGACGCATTCCCGCAGCTCGGCTCCATGCTCCCGTTCGGCGTTGTCCGCGAAGAAGAATTCAGCCCAGTCAAGAATGCTGAAGGCAACGATTCTCCGAAGACTGCACGTACGATGATCGGCAAGCTTCACCGCGATTGGCTCCGCAAAGCGCATGTGAAAATCGACGAGAAAAAACTCTATGAAATTTCACCGACCATCAGCTACGCCGGCGAAGGACTCAAGCAGAGTGTCTTTGACCGCGAACTCGGTAGAAATATTCTAGAGTTTGACGAAGAATAGAAATCGAAGTGATTAATTTTATAAAATCAGAAATGAATAGTTATTTTCTTTACACAACAAAGGAGATTTTATGAGCAATATCGTTTCTAAATTCGAAGAATTGGGACTGACGCTCCCCGCCTGCCCCGCACCGGTTGCCGCATACGTTCCAGCCACTCGCAACGGCGATACGATTATTGTTTCTGGTCAGCTTCCATCTGTCAAAGGTGACTTTTCGGCATTTATGGGAAGAGTCCCAAACGAAATTTCTGTAGAAAAGGCAAAAGAAGCCTCGCAGATTTGCCTTTTGAATAACATTGCAGCAGCACTCACACAGCTAAAAAGCGGAGAAACTCTCCGTCTCGTGCAGATGCAAGGATTCGTACAGTCCGCAGATGATTTCCACGACCAACCGATTGTATTGAACGGCGCTAGTGAACTCGCTGTGCAAATCCTCGGCGAAAACGGAAAGCACGCCCGCACCGCTGTTGGCGTTTCAGCGCTCCCGAAGAACGTCTCTGTAGAAATCAGCTGCACATTCCAAGCAATTAAAGAATAGTAATTAGCCAATGGTTATTGGTCATTAGTATTACTGTCACCCCGGCCTTAGTGCCGAGGTCTGTTTTTTTCATATTACATTCATAAACGACCGATCCCGGCACAAGGCCGGGATGACAAAAAAACGGAGCACGGGATGACAATCAGAGAATAAGTGAGCGGATCCACTCGCGCATGTGGAAAACGGAATAGCCCGAAGATAGAGACTTCTGGGCTATTTTTGCACCCCATTCCGTCGCCATTTTTTCCGGATTCAGCGGGAACCCGACACGCCCTAAATCAAGGCGGTCCGCGTCAAAACACGTATCTACCGTAACAATCCCCGTGCGAGGCTGAATCGTATGGAGTTCACAGGCCTTATAAAGTAATTCGAAGCGTTCGTCGTCAATTTCAAAACGTTTTTCTTCGCGGCAAAGTTTTGCAAATTCAGCGCCACGCGCCCCATGATCGCGGTCATACGCATCGTCAAAACGGCGAGCATCATGGAAGATGGCAAACAAACGCACCACGTCCATATCGGCCCCAGTCTTTTTCGCGAGCAACAACCCATTGTATTCAACCTGATGCCAATGCTCAATGCCATGAACCTCGGACTCGTAGAGCCGACTTTCAAAAGCATGTTCCATTAAAGCAGCGAAGTTGATCATAGGGGTATGGGGTTAGTGATTAGTGATTAGTGATTAGTGATTAGTGATTAGTGATTAGTGATTAGTGATTAGTGGTTGGTGGTTAGGATTGTAATAAGAACGTTCCTTTTACATTCCTGTTTACTAACCACTGCTTACTAACCACTTCTTTATTTTCCGTATGTTTCCTTCAAGTCCATCAAACGTTGCAGTGCTTGCATGGGGGTCATTTCTTCGGGCTTGAGCCTGCGAATTTCATCCTTGAGCAAGAGCGTATTTTCGTCTGGCGGTGCAAACAAGTCCATCTGCGGCTGCGCCTTGATTTTCTTGTTTTGCGCCTCGTCGCTCGGATCAATCTTCTGCTTTTCCAAACGGAGCAAAATCTTGCGAGCTCGGCGCACCACGTTAGGAGGGAGCCCCGCCATCTCGGCCACGTGAATGCCATAGCTCGAATCGCAAGCGCCTTCAAGAATCTTGTGCAAGAACGTAAGCTTATCGCCCTTTTCCTGCACGGCAACCTGGAAGTTCCCGGCGTGTTCCAGCGATTCCACAAGCCCCGTCAATTCGTGATAGTGCGTTGCGAAAAGCGTGAGCGCCATGCGGGCAGGCTCGCTGTGGAGAGTCTCGACAATGGCCCATGCAATCGAGAGGCCGTCAAACGTACTCGTACCGCGACCAATTTCATCGAGCAGCACAAGGCTATGCGGCGTCGCATTGCGGAGGATATTCGCCGTTTCGATCATCTCGACCATGAACGTACTGAGGCCACGGCTCAAGCGGTCGCTAGCGCCCACACGCGTAAAGATGCGGTCCACCACGCCAATGCGGGCACTGTCGGCAGGCACGAAGCAACCTATCTGCGCCATCAGCACAATGAGTCCCGTCTGGCGCAAGTACGTCGATTTACCGGCCATGTTCGGGCCCGTAATGAGCATCAGACGCGTGCCGTCCGGCGAGAGCATCACATCGTTCGGGATAAAGTCTAAATCCGGGTTCACCGCGACAATCACCGGATGGAAACCGCCGTGAATTTCAATGCCTGTGCCTTCAAAGACTTCCGGGCAAACGTAATTGAACTTGCGTGCCGCAAGAGCAAAGCTGTACAAACTATCGACACGAGCGACGGCATCGGCAATGGACTGGAGTTCTGCACGCCAGCCATTCACGCGTTCGCGAATTTCGCAGAAAATTCGATATTCCAGTTCATGGATGTTCGCTTCGGCATTGCTGATAACAGATTCGCATTCCTTCATCTCCGGCGTGATGTAACGTTCGCCGTTCACTGTAGTCTGCTTGCGGATGTAC
>JAFWRL010000281.1 GCA_017520105.1 Fibrobacter sp. | reverse complement strand
CTTTTTTCAAAAATTATCAAAAAATTAGCGACCTATCCCAAAATCATCCTCACGGTATTCTTGGCGATAGGCATCCTGAGCATTTATCCCATCATGCACCTGCGCTGGGATTTACAGTTGCAGGACACGATTACAAGCGCTCGCGAACCCAGTAACGTCCAAAAAATTGAAGATACCTTCGGTGGTCTCGGAAGTCTTATCGTGATTCTGGAATCCGGGGACTCCAGCGCGAACTACCGCCTTGCACGAAACCTTGCGCAAAAGATGCAGAAGGAGCCTTCGGTCCATTTCGCCGATTTCGAAACGGACATCGAGTTCTACAAGAAATACAAGTTCCTGTATGCCAGCGAAAGCGATATCGACATCATGGTGCAGCGCATCAAGGACCTCAAGCGCGATTACATATTAAACAACAATCCTCTGTTTATCGACCTGAAAAGCGCGATAGACTCGATTACACGAACCACATCGGAAGAACGCGAACAGCTTTTGAGCGACCTCGAAAAAAAGTATTTCGACAAGCTTTCGACAAGCCATTCCAACAAGACGGGGACAATCCGCATTGTCGAGATTTACCCGACGCACTCGATTTCCGACCTCAAGGCCAACAGAAAACTTTTCGGCAAAGTGAAAGAAGTTATTCAAGAAGAAAAAGGGAAAGACATCTTTCATATATACTATGCAGGCAAAGTCTATGAATCCATCCAGACCGGCAAGCGACTTTTGCCAGAAGCGAAGATGGTCGGTATCGTCACTACAGTCCTTATTCTGCTGCTCCTCATTCTCCATTTTTACAAGCAGCCGCAGCTCATCTTTATTTCGGCGCTCCCCATCGCGACACCCATCGTGACGACAATGGCTTGTTCGTACCTGTTCTACGGGCGCATCAATCTCTTTACGCTGTTACTTGCAATCGTACTCCCCGGACAGGCCCTGCAAATCATCAACCACGTTCTCAACCGCTACTTCCTTGAGCGCGAACAGAACTTGAGTCCGCAGCTTTGCATCGAAAGCGCACTTCTAGGTATCGGGCCCTCGACCGCCGTTTCGAGTTTTGCATACGCGGCCCTATTTGCATGCCTCACGCTGATTCCGCTCCCCGGGCTTCAGGAATTGGGCGTACTCGGCTCCACGGGCTGCATCTTGAACTGGGCCATCACGCTCCTTTTCTCGACGGCGCTTTTGCAGGTCACGCAGCGCAAAAAGCCTTTCACGGTCACGCATGCGCAGATCCATCCCGAATACAAGATGTACATGCTCTCGAACCGATTGAACTGGATTATTTTCTCCATAATTATCGCGGCAAGCCTTGTCGGGCTTTACATCGGCGGTACCCGGGTGCACATCCGCAACGATTTCTCGGCAACCGAAATCAATTACAAAGATTCGCACATCGATTCGCTGATTGCAGAAACCGGATTCCTGAACAAGACGCCGATTATCGTCATGCTACCAGACCGCGCCGAAAGCGAGACCCTGCTGGAACAGTTCAACAAGCTCAAGGAAAACGGCTCCATTTCGACGGTCAATTCCATCTTTACGTTAGCACAGTTCTCGCCGAACCTGCAACAGAAAAAAATGGACAAGTTGCGCCAGCTGCACAGCATGGTCACCAAGGAATTCCGTGAAGCGCTATCGAAGAGCGAACGCGAGAACCTGGAAAAAATCGAGCAGGCTCTGGAATTCGACGAAGGCGACGAGTTCGAACCACCCGAGTACATCGCGAAAAAATTCCGCGACAAGCAAGGCACACAAGGTCGATTTGCGTTCATCTTCACCGACATCAATGAAAATCTCGGAAACGAATGCACCAAGCTGAACAGGGAACTTCACCAAATCAAAGGCATCCGAAACGGGACATACCTGATTGCAGGGACGCCCATCACGCGAGCCATATTCTGGAATAGAATCACCAACAACCTAAGCTGGCCCATAGAAATCGGCGGATTCCTGGCATTCCTGTTCATGCTCGTTTATTACAACCGCCTCAGCCGCGCCATATTCACGGCTCTCCCGTCCATTTTTGCCACAAGCTGGTTTCTCGCCTCGCTTAACGCGTTTGACATACAAATTTCGGCCTACAGCGCCCTCACGTTCCCCATTCTCATTGGCGCAAGCATCGATGGTTCGCTACAGTTCTTTACTGCATACTACGAAAAGCAAAAGGGAACAGCGCTCACCATTTTGAGGAGCAAGTTCTTCACCATATTCCTCTCGCAGATGGCGGCCCTTATCGGAACATACGGCATGCTCGTTTCGTCGCATCCGGGACTGCGCAGTATGGGCAACTTTTCACTGATGGGCATGATTTGCATATTCATCGCCCAGTTCACCATATTCCCCCTTATCGCAGGATCTCTAGACCAATACCGTCTGAGGCAACGAAAGAAAAAGGAAAATACCAAATGAAGTCCCTTTCCGATAGGACACAAAACATAGCGGCGTCGCTCACCGTCGCCATCGACACGATGGCAAAGCAAATGATAGCGGACGGCAAGGATGTCGTAAGTCTCGGAGCAGGCGAGCCCGATTTCGGCACGCCAATACAAATTCAGGATGCGGCTATAGACTCCATACGCGCTGGTAAAACGCGCTATACCGCTCCCGTAGGCATTCTCGACGTGCGCAAAGCCGTCGCAAAAAAGCTAGAAGACGAAAACGGCCTCCATTACGACGCATCGCAAATCATCATGACAAGCGGCGCAAAGCACGCTGTTTTCAATGCGCTAGCCGCCCTCATCAATCCGGGCGACGAAGTGATTATTCCTGCTCCGTACTGGGTCACTTACCCGGAACTCGTCAAGTGGCTTGGCGGCACGCCTGTATTTGTAGAAGCTGGGCTTGAAAAAGAATTCAAAATTAACGCAGATGACTTGTGCAAAGCCTGCACGCCACGCACCAAGGCAATTCTCTTGAACAACCCGTGCAACCCGACCGGCGCCGTCTATAGCAAGAGTGAGCTCGAAGCTCTCGCCAAGCAAATCGTCAAGCAGGACATCTACTGCATTTCGGACGAAGTATATGAATACTTTGTCTATGATACGGAATTTGTGTCGGCGGCAGTGTTCCCAGGAATGGCAGAACGCACCATCGTGATTAATGGTTTTTCCAAGTCGCACTGCATGACCGGCTGGAGAATCGGCTACGATGCAGCCCCCGCCGCAATTGCAAAAATCATCGGCAAAATCCAAGGGCAGGCAACGCACCACCCGAGCAACGTGGCACAATACGCCGCCCTCGGCGCACTCAACATGGACAAGAGCAACGTCCATGCGATGCAGGCTGCGTTCCGCAAGCGCAGGGACTACATGCTAAAGCGAACCTCGTTCCTATCGACAAAGCCCCATGCCCCCGAAGGAGCATTCTACCTATTCGTCCCTGTAGGCGATTACTACAGCAAAAAGACACCCGACGGAAAAGTGATTTCGAGTTCGATAGACTTCTGCAGTGCGCTCCTCGAAACCAAGGGGCTCGCGATTGTACCAGGTGCCGCCTTCGGCGACGACAGCTGTGTCCGTTTTTCGTATGCCGCAAGCGATGAAAATCTCGCGAAAGCATGCGACCGATTTGAAGCCTTTGTCAAGGAATTGACGTAAAGACATGTTTCCCTTCCGTCTCGTAACGCCGAATCCGTCGGTTCCGTTTACCATCGGGCGCAAATCGGATAACGTTTTGCACTTCGACAACCTGATGGTTTCGCGGTACCATGCAGTTCTGAACTTTACAGACGGGAAATGGATTTTAAAAAGCCTCACCCAGAACAGCATTACCATGCTGAACGGGAAGAACGTCGATACGGCGACGATAAGCGACGGCGATGTCATTCTCATTGGGCCGAGACAGTTGCGAGCGACTCTTCGTGGCACAAGCCTCACGCTCCTCGTGATGGAACGCGAAACCGCAGGCGATATGCTGACGATTCCGCTTTCGGCAGATTGGAAAAGCATCAATGTTCCGGGGATTTCCGTAAAGGCGCAGGCGCGACTTGTGACGGAACGCGGGAGTGGGCCGGACGACGGGAACCGCGCAAGTATTGGGAACCGCGCAAGTTTAGGGAACTGCGCCGAAATCAAGTTCGAAAGAGCTATCGTTGACGAAGGCGGCAAGCGCACGCGCACCGTCACCATGCAAAACGGAAGCGCGAATCGTTTTGAATCCGCCATCGTCGGTTTCCGTAACAACGACCTGCTGATCGAAGCGAAGAGTTCAGGCTTCGACGTGAACATCAAGAACCTGAATGTTTTCGCCGGCAAAAAACAGTTATTGAGAGGGATTGACTTAGAGCTCCCCGCAGGCGAAATCCTCGCCATTATCGGGCGTTCAGGTCAAGGCAAATCGTCGTTGCTCAAGCTCATCCAAGGCATCAACAGTTGCGACAAGCAAAGCGTTGTCCGCATCGGCGGCGTCGATTACCGCAAAAGCGAAATCCGCAGGCGTATCGCGATACTCCCACAAGATCCGCCACTCCGCCCGGAACTGACCGTCGAAGAGACGATTCTCGACGGTGCGCGTTCGTCGATGGACGTCAAGCAGTTCAAAGCAGACGCCCTCACGCGACTCGAAAAGTTCTGCGAACTTTTCGGGCTGAGCGACCGCCGGCATAACCTCGTGAAAACGCTCAGCGGCGGCGAAATGCGCCGCGTCGCCCTCGCCCGCGAACTCATGGGCAACCCCGGCCTCGTCATCTTGGACGAACCGCTTTCCGGCCTCGACCCGTACAACTCACGCATTCTTTGCACGCACTTGAAGCAGCTCGCGTTCCTCGGCCACACCATCATCCTCACGACCCACAGCTACGAAGCGCTCCAGATTGCAAACAAAGTCCTGATACTGCACCAAGGTGAAGAAGCATTCTACGGAACAGTTCAGGCAGCCTACACACATTTCAAGACGACCGACCCGCAAACGCTCCTCACCTCCATCAGCACAAGTGATGCCGCAGAATGGCGTGAATCGCATAAGACCGAGCAGCGAATCTTCGACACCAAATACTTCTTCGAGCGTACGAAACTCCCCCACAATTTTGCATACACGGTCAGGCTAACGCTAAAGCAGTGGTTCCGCGACAAAGGACGCATCGCCGCCCTCTTTGTGCAGCCAGCCATCATCGGGTTCCTCCTCTCGCAGATTTTCTCCGAGAAATCGTCGTGCTGGACAGTCGCATTCGCCATCATCCTTTGCGCAAACTGGTTCGCCCTTTCGCTCTCCATCCGTGAAATCGTCCAAGAAAAGGATATACTCCGCGACAAGTTCCGCCGAGGCGTATCCTCCCTTTCCACACTTACAGCCAAGTTCACACTCCCCGTTGCATTTACACTGATGCAGACCGCAATCGTCTATGCGTTCATCAACATGCGCCTTACCGTAAGCCCAAGCATAGCTCTCGTTGCAGCCGCATTCGCCTGCATCGCCATCCCCGCCACTGCGGTCGGGCTATTCACGAGTTCACTTGCGAAGAACACAAGCCAGGCCAACGCCTTCTTACCGCTCCTCATCATCCCGCAGGTAGCCCTCGCCGGGGCACTTGTTCCCCTCGACCAAATGCAACCCATAGGCCGCGCCCTTTCGAGCATCGTCTGGTCGCGCTACAACCAAGCATCACTCCTGAACATTTTGCTAGAACGAAAAGATGACATTCTAAATACAGCCCTCGCCCTCATCATCGCGCTAGCTTTCTATATTGTAACTGCAATTCTACTACACAGATTAAAGAAACCAAGATGATCCATCCCGAGCAACCTCAATCCTTTCCGCGCCCATTTAACGAAAACTACGAACTTTTGGGAACACTCGGCAAAGGCGGAATGGGCTACGTCTATAAGGCCCTCGACAAGAAACTCAAGCGAGAAGTCGCCTTCAAGATTCTCGACTCGACTTCTGACGGAGAGGCCATCAAGCGTTTTTACCTCGAAGCGCAGGCGATGAAGGAACTGGACCACCAGAACATCGTCCACGTATTCGACTTCGGGCAGCAAGACAAGCAGCTATTCATCTCGATGACATACGTGCAGGGCATTTCCCTCGCCGAAATCCTGCAAAACAAAAGCAAGCTCTCGTTCGAAGCCATCGAAGTCATCATCAAGCAGATTGCACGCGGACTGCTCTACGCCCACAGCAAAGGCATAGTCCACCGCGACGTGAAGCCCTCGAACATCATGCTCACTCGCGACAATCGCGTCTATATCATGGACTTCGGCATCTCCTACATTCAAGAGATGGAGAAGGAACGCCTCACCCGCACCGGCATGACGATGGGCACTCCCGAATACATGTCTCCCGAACAGTGCCACGGCGACGAAGTCACGCTCCAGTCCGACATCTACAGCATGGGCGTCATCCTTTACGAAATGACATGCGGACGCTTGCCCTTCGAAGGAAGCCGCCCCGTAGAAATTGCGCTCAAGCACGTGCAGGAACCGCCCCCCTCCCCCGAACTCTTCCGCGAAGACATCCCCGCCGGACTCTCGGAACTCATCCTCAAGTGCTTAAAGAAGAAGCTCAACGAACGCTTCCACGACATGCAGGAATTTCTGGACGAGTGCGACCAGGTTTTCCCGCAGCATGACACCCCGCACCAGACACCGTCTATCGCAAGAAAAACCGGAGCCAACAGGCACGTTGCCGCCTCCATCGCCGAAACGGCCAAGAGTTTTGGTCGCGGGCTCAGCCCACACAAACTAATCATCGTAGCGTTTTCGATACTGTTCCCGCTCATCGTGATTCTGCTCATGCTGCTCATGTTCACGCACAAGCCGATGAATACTTTGCACGAAATTGAATGGATGGAAGCCGTCGGCAACCACGAGACCCAGGCTATTGAGCCCGAAGTCACAGGAGGCTACCCGCTCACGAACCTGAACGACGGCGACCTCACCACCGCGTGGCTCAACACGATGCCCCTGAAGCCGCTGAACCCCGTACTCGTCACGTACTTCAGCAAAAAAACTCTTATCCTGAATATCGGTATCGCAGTCGGTTACCAGAAATCCGTCGATGACGCCTTCGGCGACCGATTCCGCATATTCAAGAAACCCCGCATCCTCACAGTCGAAACGAATGACGGATTTAAACAGAGACTCCGCCTCGACAACATCAAAGGCATGCAGTATCCGAATATCCAGGCCGTCGAGACAACGGAACTCCGGTTCTATCTAGACGACGTCTATGAAACCGACAACAACGATTACGCCATTTCCGAAATTCGCCTCCTCGGCATGGAAGTGAAGTGATAAATAGTAGGAAGTAGGAAGCTGGAAGTTGGAAGTTGAAAGCAGGATGTTGAAAGCAGGATGTTGGCAGTGAGCTATTACTCATCTACGTCATCCTGAGCAAAACGATATATGGAACTCGGCTCTTTAGAGCCCTAGTTGAATTAGGTTCGTAGGAGCAGGATCCAGAACATTCAGGGGAGCAAATGATTTCGAAAAAAACAAACAACCGTCCAAAAGGAAATTTTGTCGAAACCCAAGCAGCCGCGTACCTGAAGCGCGAAGGCTACGACATTTTGGCACGCAACTACGCCTACCGCGGTGGAGAACTCGACATCGTCGCCCGCGATGGCGAGACCCTCGTCTTTGTCGAAGTCAAGTCCGTCTGGAACAACCAGCAAGGAAACCCCGCCGCACGCGTGAACGCCCTCAAGCAAAAGAAAATTTGGCAGACAGCCTGCCACTTCTTGGCCACGCAAAAAGCGCACGCCCCCAAAAGCTTCGACGAACCCTGCCGTTTTGACGTACTGACCGCCCGCACCTACCAAGAACCCCTCCAGTTCGAACACTACAAAAACGCATTCGAAGGCAAAGAAGTCATACCGAGATGCTGAGGTCGAGAGTCGCGCCCGAGTTTACGAATCCAGAGCGTCCAGATTAGTCAAGTGACAACAGTCACATTGCCATGTCCGACACTAGTCGGGACATCTCTTTTTTATATATTTTATCGCCAAAAGTGAAAACCAAAATAATTTATGCGAATCGAAGTACATCCAGATAACCCGCAGCCCCGCATCGTAAAGCAAGCCGCCGAGATTCTCGAAGACGACGGTCTCGTTTTATACCCTACCGAATCCGGTTACGCCATCGGCTGCAACGCCGAATCCACCAAGGCCATCCACAAGCTTTACGCCCTCAAGAAGCCCATGAAAAAGTTTGTCATGGCACTTATCGTCCCCGACATCCGATTTGCCACCGGTTACGCACGCGTCAGCAATTTCGCCTTCAACATCATCAAGCAGCGCGTTCCCGGCCCATACACATTCATTCTCCCCGCCGACCCGCACATCGCGCGCAAGCTCGACGTCAGGCGCCCCGAAATCGGCATCCGCATCCCGACGCACCCGTTCTTCGCAGAACTCTTCCAGCATTTCGACAAGCCCATCCTCAGCACTGCAGCCAAGCTCAGCGAAGAGGACATCTACGAAACCGACGACATCTGGAACACGTTCCAGCACTCCGTCGATATGATGGTCGATTGCGGCAACATCGAAATCAACCCGACGAACATCGTAAGCCTCGTCGGCGACAGCATTGAAGTCATCCGCGGAGAGTTAGTGTAAAAGAAAACGAGTAGCGCTCGGCAGAATGCGCCAAAAATGCGCAGATTTTACTTAAGAGAAAAGGGCCACCGAATGGCGACCCTTTTGCTATACCCGGTTCGCGAGTCGAACGCGAGTTTAATCCTTAGGAGGGACTCGTTCTATCCATCTGAACTAACCAGGCTCATTAGCGCAGGTGAATATAGTAAAATTAGCCTATTTTATCAAGCGGAATCCAGCATTTCAGGACAGTTCTTAATAGAAGATACCATTTTTCATAGATTCATAAACGCAAAACATAATAAGCAAAGCAACATCAAAATCTGGATTTCCCCCAAATTCAGCTATGTCAAATTTAGTCAATGCTATTAAAAGATCTATTACGTCAACAACATCAAATAAATTCGCATCAGCAACAAATGAAACATTTATATACTAAATTTTAAGTAAAATGTAACATTGAAAAAAGTTTTTTACATCAATTTAAAGTCCCCCCAAAAAAGTGCTTCGAAGCTTTTTTTGAAGATGCCTAACTTTATTTTTTTTCCACAAAAACAAAAAAATTGAATTAAAAACAAAAAAATAAAAGGAAAAATTCAATTCTTTTTCCTACGAACAACATAAGCACAATTACATCATGTAAATTAAATTAAACAACATAACGTTCGAAACAAGGAATATTATTTTAAATAAAAAACAGATTTCTGCAACAATAAAAAAAAGTTTCATTCACACCAAAAAACATTGTTTTCAAACAAGAAGGAGTCAACAATGCCCGAAAAATTTTCTCGTAAAGTTGTTTTCGATAGTTATGTTCTGCGAAAAGAAGACGGAACATTAGATACGAAAAATTTTATAGCGTTCTTTTCAGATCACGCAAAAGAGCTTAAAGAACCCGCAATAAAAGGCTTGGGACTTGTAGCCAAGGAAGATTTTGACAAAGTAAATGCTCTGAATATTACGCTACAATCGTTCGCCGTAATTGATGCATCAAACAAATTCGACAATAACGTTTTAAAGAACGCCATCGAGACTGATCCCGCAGGGTTCAAAAATTTTATTGAAAACGAAAGAAATTGGGTCAACAAAAAAATCCCTGGACTTCTCACAACAAACGAGCTTCTTGACAACAATGGGAAAATTATCGCGGCCAAGGCTCAAGACTTTTTTCAGACACACAAATTAGAAGTCAAGGACATTCTTTCAAAAAAACCAGATCTTTTCAAAGATATTACCGGAATTGAATTAAAAGAAGCTCGTTTAAAACCAGATCAAGTATTTAGCTACTACAAAGACAAATATGATGTAGAATTCAAAAATTTCCTTGTTAAAGAACAAAAATTCATTATAAAACATTATGGAATTGAAGACATTGATTTTATTAGAGAACAGCTTAAGAAACTTAAACCGATTGACCACATTGAACTCACCCCAATAGAACCAATACCCGGCTTCAGAATTCCTGATCCAGGATTTTTAAAACCAATTCCCCCAACAGGAATACTAATTCCAGGATTATCTGAGAGTCAACAAGAGCTCATAAAGGTCAAAGGACTTGATGATAGCAGAGTTAGAAATTTAGCCGTTCTCGGTATAAAATCACCAGCGGATTTGCTTACAGAAGGCAAAACTATAGACAATAGGAAAAGATTGGCAACCAAACTTTATCTATTAGAAAAAAAAGGCGCGTTACCCTTAAAAGAAACAGAAATAATAAAAGTTCCTGCAAACGTTTTTGAAAATTACTACAACAGCTTTACATATTGGACTAAGCAGGTTGATCTATGGAGAATCTCACTGATGGACCCCGACACAGCCGATATGCTCGTGCGATTGGGAGTACGTTTTGTAGAAGATGTAAAAAAGCTTGATTCAAATAAAGTATATCCATTAATGGAATCGCTAGACAGAGCACAAACAGAATATAAGCTCATAACAAAATTTAGACTTGAAGAAATTATAGAAAATGCAAAAAAAATTAAGCCAAATTTTGTTAGTTTGCAAACAAATCATGATAGATTATTAGCAGCCCATTTTGCTAGCATAGAAGACATTTTAAAAACAGAAACCACGCTCATCGAGAAAAACGTTAAATTCAAAGCGCTTCGAAACCAACTCGAAACAACAAAAAAACAATTACACTTAAATAGGTTCAAATTCTTTACGACTCTTGAAATTGACGAACCAGCTCCAATATACCTTTTCGTTTCTGAGAATGAACTTGAATCAGAAATTGCAACCCAAGCAGTCAACAATGCAGAAATCATCGCAAAAGGACTTGGTTTCCTCCGCGATGTAGAACAAGAAATGCCATTACCGAGAAGAGTCGTAGGTTATGTTTACGAAATGGACTCGAATGGAAATACAAACATCGTTGACGCCAATGGAAACACCCAAGGATTCTCTGGCGCCCTCGTCGAAATCGACGGCATTGTAGAACCATCAAACGATGAAGTCAATGCACCAAAACCTCAGGGATACACCGATGCAAACGGTCGATTCATAATCACACTTCCAACAGGTTATAACCTCAAGGACGCCCTCACCTTCACATTTACAAGAGGTGAAGGCAATAAAAAGGGCAGCAAGAGCTTTACCGTCAGCGCAACTGAATTCTTAAACGGAGTCGACCAAGAAACACTCAACACATTCACACAGCTCAACAGATTGTACGATATCCGCGCCGAGCTCAATATCGAAAATGAATCTGCCATCGAACAATTCAACGAACAAGACACGGATGAGAATAAGAAAAAATACAATCTGTGCCAAGAATATCTCAAAATCAAGAATGAGCTCAAAGATCCAGACAACGCAAGCAATCTTTACGTCGCTATCGAAAACATGCTGAATGACACGGGGTGGGAAACAGAAATAGGCAAAGACCCCGAACATCCGCTTTTCGTCATCGATAAAGCGACATTCATCAATAATTCCGAAAAAGAAAATAAATTACTTCCAAGCGTTAAATTTATCGAGAATAACGGAAATTCACTTTACTTGCCCACCGATACAGCACCATCGGAAGTATATAGCTATTCCATGATACAGAGACTTGTGGAACCAGCTATCAGCCCACTCCCAGAAGAAGGATCTGCCGATAAGCCGCGCATTTCCTTAAACAAAGCAATCAATATTACGAATTTTAAGGAAGATCTCCAAAATGATCCAAACAAAATTCCTCACATGAGTTCTCTCGGAATTGGTTATGCATTGAACATGCATCAAGCCTGGATCCCAGACGGATTCTCGCTCGGAACACTTTTGTACTCCACAATTTTAGCTCCAGGTGAAGAACAACGCTTAATTTTGCGAGAAAAAAAACAAAGCTATGAAGTTATCGACCAGCAAGAAGGAATCGATTCAACAGCAGAGAGCTACCAAAGCGGTCAAGCACAAAAAACAACAGAAGCATACAACCAAGCAATTGCTCAAATGTCTGATGGAGGTTCAGATTATGAATACAGCGCTTCATCAAGCAGTAGTTCTTGTGGAGGAGGTTTCTTTGGATTAATTGGCGGTCATTCTAGTAAATCCAGTTCCAGCGGATCCGGCAATTCCCACGCATACCAAAACGACAGCTATAACGAAGCGTCCAATGCTTCACGAAATTTTCAAAACGCAATCAAGGCTGCATCAGAAAAGATTTCACAAGCAAGCAGACTTCTCATCAAGACCGCATCAAGTGAAGAATCTGATTCCGTATCTACTAAAATTATTGCAAACCATAACCATTCCCATGCAATGACAATCCAGTATTGGGAGGTTATGAGACGATACAAACTTCAAACATGCATCGAAAACGTAGATCTCATCCTTTTCGTTCCTATGGAAATGATTAGCTTTTTAAACGGTCAAAGCTATCTACTCAAAAACAAATTAACAGTAGAAACGTTCAAGGCTCGATACGAACTACTTTCTAAACATTATGACGCTCTACGCCGTGCACTTCCATATAAGTACCGAAGTGGATTGGATTTAGCAAAACAGTATTACGCCTACCAGGATTTCAATATAGACGAAAAAAGTGGCAGTACAACAACAATCCAAATCACTTTTAAAGCACCTACTATATTATTTGATAAAATCAAAGCAGTATTAGTATTAAAAAATGGAAGCAAAATTTATCAAGATGTCAATGTAAAATATAACACCATACCAGATAATATTGAAACATCTAATGAGCTAAGAAAAATAATAAAGGATATTCGCGAAAGCAATAATCTGCAAGAATGCTCTTGCACGTTTACATGTACCGCAGATTCTGTCGGTGACATTGCATACATTAAATTAACTCACGATTGCAAGGATTTTGAGTACGAACTTTTCAAGAACCAACAGCATATCAACAGCATCTTTGGGAATAACCTTTTTGGTTATTTAAACAGTTTGGAAGCTTGGTATCGACCTAGTGTTTATTGGAAAAAAACATATTTAGCAAATTACGGTTTAACAAAACTATACATTGAAGATCTTACAGTCACATTCAACGACAACAACAATACAGAAACAAATGGCTGCACAACTCGTTTACAATCCAACGATCTAACTCATTCGACCATTGTTTACTTAGAAGCAGCCAAGCCTTTCCTTACTGTCAAGCAGCATCAAAAAATCGAAGACACTATGCATCATATCGCTTCGCACACCATGCGTTACTCTCAAGCCGTATGGCGCGCCATGTCTGCAGACGAACGTGCTTTGATGTTGGAGAAATTCACCATTAACATGAACTTCAAGGATTTACCAGACCCCGAAGCCCCCAAGGATATTACTTATGATTACGACGACATCCCGTTGTTAAATTGCATTGATGTCAAAAAAATGCTCGGCTTCTACGGAAACTGCATGATGTTCCCCTTCACATACCCAGAAAAGCTTGCCAAGAGACTCGGAAAGACCGCCTTTGAATTGCAAGACGCGCTGTATCGTTACCATACGAATCATTTCAGAGTTCCCACAACAGTCATCTCCTTGCCAACAGACGGCATGGTTGGCGAAGCTGTTCTTGGAGAAACAAATGTCAGCGAAAAGATTGATCTCACAAGATTCTGGAACTGGCAGGATTCTCCAATTGACAAAATGGTGCTTTCCAACAATTACCTCAACAATACAGATTACTTGCAAGGCAAGAACACAAGCAGCATATCTCCTCTGAACATTCAATCAGCATCTACACCTACTGCGATTGAAGTTCCAGATTTGCTCAAGGGACTCCGAGAAAAAGAACGCCCCAATTTCGAAAACTTGACGGGTCTTGACCAATTAAAGGATGTTCTTAACAAAGGTACAGAAAGCGCACAAAACGCTCTTCAAAAGGGCATGGATTTGACACATAACGCACTCAAGACATCTGTTGATGGCGGAAAGGCTCTTACAGATTCCATAATGGGCTTTATAAACGCCTCATCAAAAACAGACATGCAAAAAGACATACTTAACAGGTTGACAGAAACAGAAACAAAAACCGATGAGAACGGTACAACAACCACAACACCCAAGTATGACACTTCCAAAATAACACCTGAATTACTCAATGCTCTTTTAGGAAACAATACAGCAGCTGCAGCCAGCACTGGAGCCGCTAAAGCCGGAACGGCTGGGGCAGCTGGTGGAGCGGCTGGAGCAGCTGGTGGAGCGGCTGGAGCAGCTGGTGGAGCGGCTGGAGCAGCTGGTGGAGCGGCTGGAGCAGCTGGTGGAGCGGCTGGAGCAGCTGTGTTAGCTCTCTAAT
>JAFWRL010000280.1 GCA_017520105.1 Fibrobacter sp. | reverse complement strand
TTTCATTTGTACATCACCTACAGCGGATAAGCCGCTTTAACGAAAAACCATCCCACGCAACAACCGCCCACGCCAAGGGAATGCTTCCGGGAACGCGGTCTAGGCGAATCGTTGCATGCCCTAGCGCCAACAAAGAATCCGTACATGATGGACGCTCCGTAATCAGCGATTCCATCGACGATACTACACCGTAAAAACGTTCCAGGCGGTAGCGTTCGTCCGCAATTTCGCGATTGAAAAAGTTCCAGCCGCCAAGCAAAGTGGTAGTTCCGATGAGGAAAACGGCAAGGGCCACGCAGACTTCGGGTAAAGTAAAACCAAGTCTAGAGTTTGCAGCAAGAGCAACACAAGATACCCTGGATACTTCACTTCGTTCAGTATGACGAGAGTGCATCACAAGCGCCTCCGGGCAAAGACTACAGGCCGAGAGTCCATGCAAAATGGCAAAAGCGCTTTCGAAGAGTCTAGAAGAGCCGTCGAAGAATCGCGTTCAAAAGCACCTGAAGGCGCAATCGCAAGCCCTTCAAAAACCGATTTACCATACAGCGCAAAACGATTTCCGCGATAACCGACCGCAACAGCGATGCTTGGGAAATTCAGCTTTGCGCGATCCGAGATTTCAATATTCTGTTTCGACAAAAGAACGCCCGCAAGCGAAACTTCGCCCGAAACAAAAACGCCAACAAGTCCAAAGATTTCAACAAAGTTGGCGGTCACATCACCCTGTACCGTCACCGTTCCGGTCGCATAAATCCTAAGTGAATCAAAGTGGACATGCCCGCGAATTTTGACATCACCTTCAACATTTGCCATAAACGAACGGACCAAAGGCCGCTTGAGATTACGGCCCGAAACATTATTCCCGCCGAGATCTAGCGTTAAATCGCCAGCGCTCACGTTCAACGCCATAGGCGCCCCCAGCCCCATCATCGAAGAGTCCAAACTGAAAAAGCGCCGGTTCCCCGAAAGACGCTTCAAGAAATCCGCCTGTAAAATTCGTTCACGCAAGTTCTGTTCCAATGCAACCGCACAACGCATCCATTCCGATGTCGAGAAGCGTCCGAACTCGCCCCCTAAAAGGAACTGGAACCTGTTTTGACCATCCGTGCGCAGCACCGTTTGCCACAACGTCCATGGTCCAAGAATGCCAGTCTCGACAGAAGGGACTTCCGCAAAATACCCCTCCGGGAAGCCGTTCAGTTTTGATAAAACCGCTGATTCGGCCAAATACATTTTCTGTGTTTCTTGCGCGGCAAGTGTAACCGTCCGACGGAGCGGTCCAGGCAAACGAAGCATCAACGTTACAAGAATTGACAGCACCAAAAGAAGCCCGAGCACAAGCGGGAGAACGTTACCTCGCCCCGACTTCATAACGCACCTCCTTACTGCCACAGCGAAACACCACATCATTCCGGCCAATCTTTTTGATGCGATAAGAATCCAGCAAGTCATCCGGTGTCATTATTTTCTTTTCGCTAGATGACGTTTCAACAAGAACAGCACGGTCACCCGCAATTCCAAGCAACTTAAAACTCGGCAAATCGCAGAGATTTCCACGCTCAGCAAACCCAGCTCGCATCCCTTTCCATCTTGCAGGCACCAAATCGCGATGCCCCTTCGCCCACGCCAACAAATCGAGAACTTCCGATGGTGGCTTTTCCAATTCAACGGGAGCAACATCGTGCGTGATTTCGTTCTTTGTGTTTGTGCAGATATTCAAAAGCGGATACACCGGCCCAAAGACAATCATCACAGAAGCAACAAAGGCAATGGCACACGCCAAACGACTTTTTCCACAAGTTTTTATCGATTCACGTTCGTCTAAATTCAAATGACGCCAGAACGGATCGCGCGCTCCCATGTAAAACAAACTATCCGCTTCTGCCATTTGATTACAGCATACCAGCACTTCGTTAAAAGATTCCACATTCGCAAACAGCTCATCCTCTTTCAAGAAAGCCTTGAATCGTTCCACACGATTCCTGCACGAATCATCAAACGGAACTCCATAACCGCGTTCTTCCGACCAATGGCACAAGCGACCATTTACAAAAACGAGTATAAATAAAATATTATCCCACAGAGCGGTACACAACAAATTTCCATCATTACAGGATAAAGTTTCAACGTTTTCCCCGCTATTTTCCACATACTCAATGCCTGCGAAATCTGCATGCTCGCCTCGCAAGATTTTATCTGCAATCGCATACAGGGCAATTTGTTTGGGCAGGCAACGATCGATTTTTTTGCGATAAGACAACAAAGGTTCATTCGCAACAGCCACAAAATACCGATGTTTACGCCCGTCCGATGCATTGAACGAAACCGCAGGCCAAAAGGACACATGGTTCGCAGACGGTTCCAAGGCAAAATCCTCATCAAACCGTTTTTGCAATTCCACCGACGAAAGATTCCCGTCGAATGCGGTTGTTACTTCCCACGTAAACATCCGCGCTGAAACTGCGGCTACATTTTTTTTCAAAAAGATCATATTTCCCCTTATGCAATGTATCTGTG
>JAFWRL010000279.1 GCA_017520105.1 Fibrobacter sp. | reverse complement strand
CCCGTGAAACTCAAGATCCATGTGAACGATACCACCATCACGGCGACGCTCGAAGAAAATTCCTCGGCCAAGGCCTTCGCCGAATTCCTCATGCAGGGCGACATGACGCTTGACATGCACGACTACGGCAGCTTCGAGAAGGTGGCTGACCTGCCGCGCAGTTTCCCGCGTAACGACACGCAAATCGACACCGACGCAGGCGACATCATCCTTTACCAGGGCAACACCATCACCATCTACTACGACAAGAATTCCTGGAACTTCACGCGCCTTGCCCGTATCGACAACGTGAACAAGAAACGCCTCCAGCAGATTCTCGGCAAAGGGAACGTGAAGGCGACATTTTCGGTGGAATAAACAGCGAAAGCTCTAACTAACCCTTGTTTTTTTTTGTAACCAAATTTTTACTTTAAATTTCTAGTTGTTCTATTGACATTACAACGACAATTGAATATATTTTGCGCTGTAACAATTAAAGAACAACTAAAAAAATAAAAAAAGGGCTTGGCCCAAGGAGATTCAAAATGGAAAAGAACAACTTCAAGACCGTAAAACTTGGTAAGGGTGTCATGGAAATCTACGATTTCGGCGCGGTCAAGCTGCATGCCTACAAGACAAACGACCTGATAACCGACGAATGTTTCTTGCTGGAAAAGGGCGGCAAGATGTTCATGGTCGAAGCCCCCTGTTTCTTCGACAACATTAGGGAACTGGAAGCCTACATCAAGGGACTTTCGGTAGAATTCGTGGGAAGGGTGATTGCCTACCATGGCGCGGGCGCGACCTTTATGAAGGGTGCTCCCGTGTACAGCACCCGCCATGCCGACGATTACAACCATAACGGAGGCGGTGCGGCCCTGGTCAAGAATTTCACGGCGGCTTTTGGCGATGCTTTTGACAGCTCCATTTACGCGACGACAGACTTTATCGAAGGCGAGACTTTGAATCTTGCGGGCATCGACATGCGCATTGTCGCGACCCAGGAGGCATTCGATATCGAGTTTCCCGAAATCAACGTTGTTTACACCCACATGATGGGCCACGACGTCCATTCCATCGTGGCGGGGAGCAAGCACGCCGATGCCATCATCGCGCAGCTCACGGATTACATCGATCGCGGAATTTCCCTGATTCTCACGTCGCACTACACGGTGGAAAACCTGGAAGATGCCCGTGCTAAAATCCAGTACCTGAAGGTGATGAAGAATATCGCCCTCAAGAACGTGAACCCGGCGGCATTCAAGAGCGCCATGAAGCAGGAATTTACGAACTACTCCGGCGAAAATTACCTGGACATGACGGCGGGAATGTTCTACAAATAGACCAAGGCACGCGTGAACGCAGGCAACAATTGTTAAATTGTGGATTATGAAAGTCAGCGTTCGTTTTACGGCGGCGGTCCATACCTTGCTTTGCATCCACTTCTTCGAGGGTGCGGAACGGGTGACCTCGGAATTCATATCGGGCAGCACCGGCGTGAATGCGGTCATCATCCGCAAGGTTCTTTTGCAGTTGCAAAAGGCGGGCCTGGTTGAGACGGCTCCTGGCGTAGGGGGCTCTCACCTTGCGCGTCCTGCCGACAAGATAACGCTCCTGGATGTCTACAAGGCCATCAACGATAACGACGAGGAACGGATCGTCTTCAGTTTCCACCCGGAACCGAATCCGCTGTGCCCCGTAGGCAGGAACATCCACCGCCTGCTGGACCCGGCCCTGAATTCGGCGCAGACGGCGCTGGAAATGGAACTGGAGAAGACGACCCTGAAGGGCCTCGCCGCACAACTCAAGACCGCCCCTGAACCGTCCGGGAGGAAACATGAACCAAGCAGAGCGCAGACTATTCCTGACAAAGTATCTACTGGCGGAAAGTCCCAGGTACAGCGGCACGACCATCCCCGCGGACGCCGAAGGACAGAAAAT
>JAFWRL010000278.1 GCA_017520105.1 Fibrobacter sp. | reverse complement strand
TCGGCGAGGCGGCGCAGCACGCGAATCAATAGCGGCTTACGCCAGCGGCGGCAGCATTCGGCGGCTTGGCCTTTTTTCACGAACATGTAATAGTTCTTGCCGATTTTCTTGGCGGCTTCTTCGGGCGGAACACCCTTGGCGGTAAGCGAACCGTAGTTCAAGAGCGAGAGTGCGTAGCTGTAGAGCGTGTTGGAAATGCGGATGGCATCCACGCCGCTGTTCAAAAGTTCGTTCAGCTTCTGGACGTAGGCTTTAGCGTCTTGCATCCCGAAGAACCCTTCGATTTCGTAGGTCGGAATGTCGCGCTGGGAGACGACCATCGTTTTCACGAGGTCGAGGGTAATCTTTTTGCAGTCCGGTGCGTAAAGGAGAATTTTATCGACTTCTTCGCACACGAGCTTGGTGTCGTTGCCGAGTGCTTCGGCGAGGTATTGCGATGCCGCAGGTTCTATCGCCTTGTTGAAGTGCGTCGGGACGACGGCGGAAATCCAGTCGGCCATTTCGTACTGCTTCGGCACGTCGTACTTTTCGACTTTGCAGACTTTCGAGAGCGCCTTGTAGAGTTCGCTACTGGCGAGGAGCGTTTCGAAGTCAAAGAGCACTTTGCCGCTTGCCGCATGGGGAATCCATTTGGCGATTGCCTTGCAATCGTCGGCTTTCATGGCTTCGGCCTTGCGTACGACGATGACCTGCTCCGGCGAGAACATCGACACGGAATCGCACGCTTCGATGATGACATCGGAGATGGAGGCGATGTTTGTGTCGGTGGCGTACAGCACCTGCTTGGCCATCGGATCTGAAATCCGGTCGCCAAGAGTTTCAGCGAGGAATTTCTCGATTCGCTTGTCCTTGCTGAACTGGTCTTTGCCGATGAGCGTTACGAACATGGATTGTTAAGCTGGATTACTTGAAGTCGATGATTTCGAACTGGTTCTTGCCCTTGGGCGTTACGACTTCGACGACATCGCCGCGCTTTTTTCCCATGAGGGCTGCGCCAATCGGGCTCTTGAAGCTGATTTTGCCGTTGAGGGCGTCGGCTTCTTCGGGGGAGACGAGCTGATAGACGATATCGCGCTTGGTCTTCAAGTTCTTGGCCGTGACGGTGGCACCGAACTTGATGGTGTTGGAGTTCGTATCAAAGGCAATCACCTGGGCGCGGGCGAGCTGGTCCTGGAGCTTCGGCATTTCGATGTTGTCGATTGCGGCGAGGCGCTCCTTGGCTGCGTGATATTCTGCGTTTTCGCTTAAATCGCCTTGTGCACGGGCATCAACTAATTCTTGAAGTACGCGGGGACGTTCAACATTTTTTAAATTTTCAAGGTCCTTAACGAGCTTGTCGTAAGCCTCTTGTGTAAACATGATCTTTTCCATGCTCTATAAGGTAAAAATTTTAACGGGCGTTGCGAACCCCGAATCGCAAAGAAAGCTTCTTTTTTAGGAGATACTATGTACACTGTATTGGAAAAAGGCGGCGTTTGCTCCCCCAAGGGCTTTACCGCATCTGGAATTTGCGCCGGAATCAAGGCCAGCGGCAATGCCGATATGGCTCTTCTCAAGAGCGAAAAGGCTGCCCGCTGCTTCGCCGTTTTTACCACCAATAAGGTGAAGGCTGCCCCGGTCCTTTACGACAAGGCTGCCCTCGAACATGCCCACTTTGCCTCTGCCGTGATTGTGAACAGCGGTAACGCTAACGCCTGCACGGGCGAAAAGGGTTACGCCGATGCTGAACGCATGGCTGTGCTCACCGAAGAAGCCTTGAAGCTCACGCCGAAGAGCGTGCTCGTTTGCAGCACGGGCGTGATTGGCCACCTGATGCCGATGGACAAGATTGAAGCCGGCATCCCGAAGCTCGTGGAAAAGCTCCACTCTGAAGCTTCTGAAGAATTTGGCCGTGCCATTCTCACGACGGATCTCGCTCTTAAATCCCATGCCGTGGAAATCAAGACGGAAAAGGGAACGGTGACAATCGGTGGCGCCTGTAAGGGTTCTGGCATGATTCACCCGAACATGGCGACGATGCTCGCCTTCATCACGACGGACCTTGCTTTGCCGATTGACTTCTTTGCTGAATTCCGTGCGGACATCGCTGATTCCTTCAACGCTATTACCGTTGATGGTGACACCAGCACGAACGACACTTGCATCATGCTTGCTAACGGCATGAGCGGTATCAAGTATGAAGACCTTTCCCTCAGTGAACAGGGTGAATTCCGTGCGGCTCTCATGCTCGTGATGCAGAGCCTCGCGAAAGACATCGTGCGCGATGGTGAAGGTGCCACGAAGCTCATCGAACTCCGCATCGAAAAAGCCGAAAGCCACGAAGAAGCTCTCCGCATGGCTCGCTTCATTGGTACGTCGAACCTCGCCAAGTGCGCTATGTTCGGTGAAGATCCGAACTGGGGCCGCATCCTCAGCAGTGCCGGTTCCAGCGGCTGCAACATGGTTGCTGAACACACGGACCTCTACTTCGGCGAAGTCAAAGTGCTCGAAGGTGGCCGTCCGATACAGCTGGACGAAAAGCAAATGGCTGCACTGCATGCCGTGGTCCGTCAGCGTGAATACAAAGTAACGCTCGTGTTGAACATTGGCCAGGCATCTGCAAGCGCGTTCACTTGCGACTTGAGCTACGGCTACGTGAAGATAAATGCTGAATATACAACGTAGTTGTTTGTCAATAGTCGTTGGTCTTTAGAATTGTCATCCTGAGCCCCAAAGGGGTGAAGGATCCAGTGCTTGCCTAACAAAAACTCCTCGGTTATGCCGAGGAGTTTTATATTAAGATGTTATCAAGAATGTCACTAAGTCGCTTGCCGGAGCGTGTTTCTTTCTGTGAACAGCTTTTATGAGAAAATCCTGCCGTTGGGTGGGATTTTCTTGTATTTTTACGGAAAACAAGAGGAAAACATGGATAATTTCAATTTTTAT
>JAFWRL010000277.1 GCA_017520105.1 Fibrobacter sp. | reverse complement strand
TTGGTAAAGGCGGACAATTTATGGATTGTCTCGGATACGCATTTCGGTTTCCTCGATTATCGCGGTAAGCGGGTTCTAGACCGCATCATGCCTATGCTGAACATGTACATCATGTTCCGTGATGGATGGATGCGGCATCAGTTGCGTTACCATTCGCTAAACGTTGGTGTCATTTACAAGGGCGACGGCAACAAGCAACTGCTAGAAGACTGGTGCAACCGCACGGCAGCAAATCTCGGAGGGCGTTCGCTAGGAGTCCTCGCACTTGGAGAATCTTCAAGCCAAGCAGCAACTGCCAAAATCGCGGCGGCAAGCATTTCCGCAAATTCTTCCTCCACTCCAGAAAAAATCGAGCATGTCGTCATCATCAACGGAAGTCCCCGTGTCAAAAAATTCAGCAATACAAACAAAATCATTCAATCATTTGCCTTGGGACTTGAAGAGGCCGGAGTAACGCATAAACTTTATTCACTTTCGAGCCGTTCGGAATGGGACGAAATTTGCGAAGCGTTCATGACCAACGACCACATCATCATCGCTTTACCTCTCTATGTGGAATGCGTTCCTAGTCTCTTACTTGAATTTTTGGCAACGCTCCCCACGGAACGCATGCGACCTGCAAACATTTCGTTTATTCTTCATGGCGGGTTCGACGAAGGACACCAACTGCGTCTTGGCGAAAAGTTCTTGCAGTCGTTACCGGCGCAGCTAGGCTGCACCTATGGCGGGACGCTCGTCAAAGGCGGCAGTTTCATGCTCCGCATGCGCGAAAACGAGTACATCAAGAAGATGACCGACAAAGTGTTGGACGCCTACATTTCGATGGGCAAGCTATTCGCCCAAAACGGAAACTTCATGTTCCCCGAAGCAAAATCGTTCACCGGTCCGGAACAAATTCCGTGGGCGGCACGGCAAATTATCGCCCTAGCACTCAAACGCATCCTCAGACGGAAATTCGACAACTTCGCCAAGGAATGGGGCTGCACCCGCCCGCTGGACGACAAAGTTTATAGCGAATAAAACGGACATACAACAGAAATAGCCACGATTTCTCGTGGCTATCCCTCCTCCTTACATAAACACTCTCAGACTCTTTTTACTTACCGCACTGGTCGTAAGATCCGAACCTGTCGATGATATTTTCGCCATCCGTGAGGAACTGAAGCTGAACCCTGGTGACTTTTCCAACGACATCTTCGATCTTTTCGTTCGATTCTTCGTCGATATTCTTGAACGCATCCCAGGAGACCTTGCCCCACACCTTGTCGTCGGAATAATCGACATCGGCATACCAGTACTTGTTGGCGTCATAGTCGGTGACGATAACAATCCTGATATAGTTGTAAGTGCTGTAATGTATGCAGAAGCCACCCCATGCACTGATGTCGGCCGGTTCCATGTTCGAACTGACGGTATTGAATCCAATGGAAGCAATGCTGTCCAAATCAATGGACCCTTCGTCCGTTTTCACATACATCGTAAATTCATGATACTTGCTCACCAAGGACGGAATAGCGTTCCCGTCAGCGTCATACTTCACATCGTCGGGGAAGTTGTAATTGAAGACATCTTCTAACTCAAAAGTATTCGTCCAAACGCCGCCAGCCGTTGCACCTGAAATACCAAGGTCTACCTGGTCTCCGTCTTTTGCACCATTCCACAAGAAGCTCTTTCCGGACTTGTGATCAGAAGACTCCGTCGGCTTAACATCCTTGTAGTCGCCAACGTTATTCACCGCAAGGTTTTCAGGCATCAGGTAGCTAATGCGATTAACAGTAAAGAGCGTACCGGAATTATTTTCCTTTACAAATTTCAAGCGAACAGTCGTCAATTTCTTCAGGACTTTATCAGAATTCGGCACATTCGCGAATTCGTAACATTTGTTTTCCATGTGGGAGGCTCTCTTTGAATCGTCATCAGAGCTGAGAGACATATCTTCCACATCGTCGTTCTTGGCAAAAGTCAACTTGAGGATGTCATCTTCGCTAGCATTCTCAGGAACAAGCTGCATCTCGATATCCATCATGGATTCATACTCGATACATATACCCTTCCATTTTTCAGACACATCTGCCGAATGAATAACTTCCTTACCATTTTTTGTAGATTTTCCCGCAACAAGGAACTGAAGGCCCACATCCGGATTCGAGCTGGAGCCAGTGAAAATGACATTTCCATCATAACCGCCATCCGTGGGTTCAAATGCACCACCATAACTGAATTCAATGTAGGCTTTGGAGGAATCCCCGAAATA
>JAFWRL010000276.1 GCA_017520105.1 Fibrobacter sp. | reverse complement strand
TGCAAACAGAATGGGGTTGTTGCGAGAGATTCCGTTGGAGTCTTTGGTGCTTGGACTATAGGAAGAAACTACGTTCTTTGCAACGCAATTGATTTTTCGAAAGATCTTGCGACTGGTGAAATATATCGTTATCGATGTGAACAGTTCGATGAAAAGTATGCTAATTTGAAATCAGCTCAAAATGTTCGTGGTGATATAAAAGTTAGTTTTAATAAAAATAAATACAAAGATCGTGAGAGAACGTTGAAAAAACTGAGTGATCAGTTTGTCTCTATTGAAATCCCGTCTTGCTTTGTGGAAGAGTGAGTGCGGGGTATGTTGCCATGATTCGTTGAATTTTGTTATATTCATGGTGCTATTGAACGGATGCTGGAAGTGATTCAATATGAAATCTCTCGTTATTTATGTTCATGGGAAAGGCGGCAATGCCGACGAAGCGGAACATTACAAGCCTCTTTTCCCAAATGGCGACGTCATCGGTTTTGATTACAAGGCTGAAACTCCGTGGGACGCGAAACAGGAATTCTCGGCTTATTTTGACGCGGTTGCTGCAAACTACGACGAAGTCGTGCTTATCGCAAATAGCATTGGGGCGTTCTTCTCGATGAACGCGCTCGCAGGCAAGCGAATCAAGCAGGCGCTCTTTATTTCACCGATAGTCAACTTGGAAAAGCTCATTTACAATATGATGCAATGGGCCAACGTTTCGGAAGATGAACTCCGCGAAAAGAAAACGATAGCGACATCTTTCGGCGAAACGCTTTCGTGGGAATACCTTTGCTACGTGCGGGAAAATCCGATACAGTGGAACGTCCCGACACAGATTCTGTACGGTTCGAAGGACAACTTGACTTCCATCGAGACGATGGGCGCGTTCGCAAAGAAGATTGGCGCACCGCTTACGGTAATGGATGGTGGTGAACACTGGTTCCATACCGACGAACAGATGCAATTTTTAGACAGGTGGATTGAAAAATGCCAGAACAAACATTAACTCGCGAAACTTTAATTGAATTTTTCGGTGAACAGGAATTTGAAAAACTTTGCCGCCACGAGGCGGGCCATGCGCTAATCGCCATGCTGTTCAAGCGACCTGTTGAATACGTCAGAATCAACAATTCCAAGGAAAAACCAAGCGTGACGCGAATGCCGGGATGCTCCCTCGATGGTTCTGCTCACATCGCGATTGCGGGACACATGTCCGATTTCTTGATACGCAAAAATCTCTCTTGCGACCTCGATACGGTCATGAAAGAATTGCCGATGGAACTCTACAGGAGCGATCCGGATTACCAGAGCTTTCAGGCCGCCTGTTATTACTACCAGCTTGCCGAAACGAGTGTCGTCGAACAGGTTTACAACCTTATGATGACTTGCCAAAAGTCGCTCAGGGCGATTGCTGCCGGGTTAAGCGAAAAAACGTGTCTGACCCGCGCCGACATCGATGCGATTATGGGCGGTCAGGGGTAATGCCCCGGCCATGTGCCGGGATCGCCTTTTTGCCGTCATCCTGACGAACGAAGGGAGGAAGGATCCAGTCAATTTTTCGCTTTTGCACTACAAGAATTTACTGGATCCTTCATTTCGCTAGCGCTTCATTCAGGATGACGAAATGCAGTATGTCATTCCCGATTTAATCGGGAATCTCCTTTTTTATACATTATTTTACTTTTTATTATTAAATTTCTGCAAGGCCATGTTGTTATATTGTTATTATGCATAGCCTTTGTAAATACCTTTTTCTCGTCCTTGCCGCAAGCGCTCTGCTCTCTTGCGAACGCAAGCAAGTGAATAATCCCATTAACGTTTCACCGGATTCTTCACACAAAATTTACGGTTTTGTCCGTGATACGAGTGCGTACGTGATGGTTGTAGATACAGCCGTTCACGACAGTGCCATCAATGGCGAATTGATTCCAGTAAATCAAGGCGGCTTTACGGAATATTTTAAAGAGAAATCGAAAGAAGGAACGAATGCAAAAAAAATATTTTATGCGTATTCAGATTCCGCAAGTCCATTCATTAGGAAATCGTCTTCTAAGGAAATGTCCTTTATAAATCTGGTGGCTAGTGCGTATGCTGCTCATAATTCCATAGAAATAAATCCAGACGATATTTGGCTTACAATTTTGAACGGTATTCGACTCCATGTGAAAAACAATCGTGATTCGTTGAAGGATCGCTTTGTGTCTCAGGGGGCTGAC
>JAFWRL010000275.1 GCA_017520105.1 Fibrobacter sp. | reverse complement strand
GGTCAGTATGCCTATGCACACCGCCGCGACAAGAAGGGTGATTTCCGCTCTCTGTGGATCACTCGCTTGAACGCTGCTGTTCGTGAATTCGGCATCAGCTATAGCCAGTTCATTTACAAGCTTTCCAAGGCTAACATCAACATGAACCGCAAGGTTCTCGCTGACTTGGCCGTCGCCGATCCGGCAGCTTTTGCCAAGGTCGTCGAAATCGTGAAGGCTGCTTAAGTCCTGACTTAGCGAAAACGCGAGAAATTGCGCCCCGCCCGAAAAGGCGGGGTGCTTTTTGTTTGCATGAAATTTTTGCTAGAAAAGGAAGTGCCTGCATTCCTGTTTCGTCATCCTGAACCCGTCAGGGTGAAGGATCCAGTGCTGTTTTAGAAAAAGTCGACATCCAGCGTCGTCTTCTTTTTGCTCTTGGGCTCGACGACGGCGATGGAATATTTTGCGGTGCTGAAAAGACGGTTGATTGTTGCGAGGACTTCGTCTTCGGTGATGGCGCGGATTTTCTTTTCGACGTCTTCCATCGTGTGGAACTCGCCGAGGTGGAGCGTCTGTTCTGCCATGCGCAGCACGCGTTTTTCGGGACTGTCGGCGCCGAGGTGGAGCCCGCCAAGGATGTTCGTCTTGGTGCGTTCGAATTCGTCTTTGATGAATCCGTGGTGCAGGAATTTTTTGACTTCGGCGACGGAGAGGGCGAGTGCGGTCTTGAGCTGGTGCGGTTCTGTGGCCAGCGAAACGCCCCAATCGACGCAGTCCCTGTAGAGGTCGGCTGTGGAATACACGGAGTAGGCGAGGCCTTTGTCTTCGCGGATTTTCTGGAACAGGCGGCTTGCCATGCCCGCACCCATCGCGACGTTGAAGAGTGAAAATGCGCAGCGGTCGCGGTCGCTCATGAACGATCGGTCAAAGCTCAGTCCCCAAAACAGGTTGGATTGCGCGATGTCGCTTTTTTGCACGACTTTCACGCTTTGGTTGGATTTATAAATGTCTTGCGGTTGAGCTCCGTTGACTTTCTTTTGTTTGAATTTTTCTGCACAAAGTTCTACGAGCTCTTCGTGATGGACTTTACCTGCGGCGCAAACGTACAGCGGGATTTCGTCGGTGACCTGGTGCCCGTACTTGAGCATTTGCTTGCGCGTGAGGGATTGCACCTGCTTCACGTTTCCGGTGATGGAGTGTGCAATGCCGCAACCTTTAAAATGGATAGCGTTGAAAATGTCGCCAACGAGTTCTTCGGGAATGTCGTCATAGCTGTGGACTTCTTCGATGATGACGTGGCGTTCCTTTTCCATTTCTCTCTTGTCGAAACGCGGGTGCATGAGCATATCGGAGATGACGTCGATGGCGAGTTTCATGTCGCCGCTTTCGACTTGCGCGTAAAAGCCCGTTTCCTGTCGGGTCGTATAGGCTTCGAGGTTTCCGCCACGGTCTTCAATAGCGTGTGCGATTTCTAGTGCGGTTCGGTTCTCCGTGCCTTTGAATACCAGATGCTCGTAAAAGTGGCTGAGTCCGAATTCGTCTGGGGCTTCGTGGCGGCTCCCGCGTGGAATCCAGACACCGACTGCAGCAGAATAGGCGTGCGGCATGTAGTCTGTTAAGATGGTGATTCCGTTTTCGAGAACTGTCTTTTTTATAGTCTGTTTCATTTTTTTTAAATCGACGCGTCGTATGGGAGCTAAAAGTCGCGTTCGCGGCTAACAACGATAGAAAATATTGGGTAAAATTGTCATAAAAAAACACGTTTTGAGCACCCTTTTATTATTGTGTAAATTTTTCTAAATTTGCGCTCCGGCGGCACGCACTTTCGCCGCAAAAAAGGCTCAAAGGAGTAAAAGTATGGGTAAAGAATTAAAAGAAATGGCTCTTGAATACCATTCCATGGGCAAGCCGGGCAAGATTGAAATTGTGCCCACCAAGCCGCATAGCACGCAAACGGACTTGGGGCTTGCTTACACTCCGGGCGTTGCTGCCCCGTGCCTTGAAATTGAAAAAGACAACAGTCTTGCCTATGAATATACGGGCAAGGGCAACCTCGTTGCGGTGATTAGCAACGGTACTGCGGTTTTGGGCCTCGGCGACATCGGCGCTCTTGCAGGTAAGCCGGTGATGGAAGGCAAAGCGTTGCTTTTCAAAATTTACGCTGGCATCGACGTCTTTGACATCGAAATCAACGAGAAGGACCCGAAGAAGTTCATCGAAATCGTGAAGGGGATCGCCCCAACGTTCGGCGGTATCAATCTCGAAGACATCAAGGCCCCGGAATGCTTTGAAATCGAAGACACGCTCAAGGCGGAACTTGACATCCCCGTGATGCACGACGACCAGCACGGTACGGCTATCATTTCTTCTGCTGGTCTTTTGAACGCTATTGAAGTTGCCGGCAAGAGCATTCGCGATGTGAAGATGGTTGTGAACGGCGCTGGCGCTGCCGCTTGTGCTTGCACGAAACTTTACTTGTCTCTTGGCCTCAAGAAAGAAAACCTGGTGATGTGCGACAGCAAGGGCGTTATTCGCAAGGACCGCAAGGGCCTTACTGAAGCGAAGGCCTTCTTTGCAACCGACCGCACTGACATCGAGACTCTTGCCGATGCAATGAAGGGCGCAGACGTGTTCGTGGGGCTCTCGAAGGGCAACATTTTGACTCGCGAGATGGTGCGCAGCATGGCCGACCAGCCAATCGTCTTTGCGCTTGCAAACCCGACTCCGGAAATCAGCTACGAGGAAGCGATGGCGAGCCGTGGCGACCTCATCTTTGCGACGGGCCGTAGCGACTATCCGAACCAGGTGAATAACGTCATCGGATTCCCGTACATCTTCCGTGGCGCTCTCGACGTGCGTGCAACGACGATTAACGAACACATGAAGCATGCCGCCGTGCGTGCGATTGCGGCTCTTGCGCACAAGCCGGTTCCGGACGTGGTGAACATCGCATACAACGCGCAGCGCTTTACGTTTGGAAAGGAATACTTGATTCCGAAGCCCTTGGACCCGCGCCTCCTCACGGAAGTTTCGATTGCAGTTGCCAAGGCCGCTATTGAAAGTGGCGTGGCCCGCAAGCCGATTACCGACTGGGATGCATACTACGACAAACTCCGCGATATGATGGGTTATGACAACAAACTTATCCGTCAGTTCAGCGATACGGCTCGCAGTAATCCGAAGCGCGTGGTGTTCGCCGAAGGCGGCAACCTCAACATGCTCAAGGCGGCAGTGCAGGCGAAGGTCGAAGGTGTGGCTCATCCGATTTTGCTTGGCAACCCCGAACGCATACAAATTATCGCCCAGCGTGAACAACTCGACCTCACGGGCATCCAGATTGTGAACCCGCGTTCGCCCGAAGAATTCGAACGCCGTCGCAAGTACGCCGCTATTTACGCCGAAGAAAACGGTCGCAACGGCGTGACCTTCGAAGAAGCCCGCGACGATATGTTCGAGCCGAACCACTTCGGCATGATGATGGTCAAGACGGGCGATGCCGACGCGTTCATTACCGGAGGCTATTCCAAGTACAGCGAAACGATTGAACTTGCGAAGGAAATTATCGGCATCCGCGAAGAATACAAGCACTTTGGCGCCATGCATATCCTCAGCACCCGCAAGGGAACGTTCTTCTTGGCCGATACGCTCGTGAACCGCGATCCCGATGTTGACACGCTCGTGGATATCGCGAAGCTCACGCACGACGCCGTCCGCTTTTTCGCTCACGAACCGGTGATGGCGATGTTAAGTTATGCGAACTTTGGCTCTGACAAGGAAGCTGCTCGCGGTACGGCGAACAAGGCCCGCGACGCTGTGCGCTTGATTCATGAACAGTATCCGGAGTACATGCTCGATGGCGAAATGCAGGTGAACGTGGCGCTTGACAAGGAACTTCGCGACACGAAGTATCCGTTTAACAAGCTCAAGGGCCAGACTGTCAACACGCTCATTTTCCCGTGCCTCTCTTCTGCAAATACCACTTGCAAGATGCTTTTGGAAATGGGTGTGGGCGAATCCATCGGTCCTGTGCAGATGGGCTTGAACAAGCCGGTTCACTTTACGGATTCCGACGCTTCCGTGCACGATATCTTCAACTTGACTGTTGCCGCTGTCATCGACGCCATTGTGCAGGAAAAGAAGGACGAAGAAAAGAACCGCAAAAAGTTCGACAAAATGTGGTAAGTCGCGATTTGTGCTCGCCACAGCACGGGCGAATCTCGTAACATAATTAAGTCGCCGCGGGTAAAACTGCGGCCTTTTTGTATATCGTACGGGGTGTACTATAAAGATTGAAATTTCGTTTTTATAAATATTAAAAATATTGAAATTTAAAGAAAATAGCTAAAAATGTACTTTAATCTATTGACTTTTGTTTTTTGGTAGAGTATATTTGTGAATATGAAACCAGTAATTGAATATCAAGATTACCACGCTTATCTGAGCGACTACTACGAGGAACGCAAACGCACTTCGGCGTTTTCGTGGCGCGAGTTTGCGAAGATTGCGGGCTTTGTTTCTCCGTCGTACCTCAAGGATGTTTGCAGTGGCAAAACGAACCTCAGCAAAGTGACCATGGGGCGCGTCGCCTCTGCGATTGGACTTGTCGGGCATGAAGTAACTTACTTCGAAGCGATGGTCCAGTTTGGCAATGCCAAGACGGATGAGGTCAAGAAAAAGTTCTTGGAACAAATGCAGTCGATTGCGCTTGACCATAAAGTCCGCATTGTCGATAAGGATGCGTTCGAATATTACGACAGCTGGAAAAATCCGGTGGTGCGTGAACTCGCTCCGATAATGCCCGGTGCCATGCCGGGCGAAATTGCCAAGATGTGCACGCAAGAAATCTCTGCGCTAGAAGTGCGTAAGTCGCTTGCTTTTTTGGAGCGCGCTGGATTCTTGAAACAGGTTGGTGAAAATGTTTATGTGCAAACAGAAAAGTCCGTGGAAGGCTCCAAGGAGGGCTTGCCGCTTGCAATTCGTTCGATGCACCGCGAAATGGGAAACCTGGCTGTCGATTCGCTGGACCGATTTACGGCAAACGAACGCAACGTTACGGGCGTTACGATGGGCATCGACCGTGAAACATATGGACAGATTGTTCATGAACTGGACGAATGCCGCAAGAAGATTACCGCGCTAGCGGAATCATGCGGCAATATCAGACAAGTTTACAGGTTGAATTTACAATTGTTCCCTCTTTCGAAAGAAGTGGGGAAACGTGAGGAGGCTAAGGATGAATAAGAAACTATATATGGCCTGCGGTGCGGTGGCTCTCGCTGTGACTGCGTGTTCCGACGACAATGGCATAGTCGGGACATCGACGGAACCCAATACGGTGGCGTTTGGGTCATCCAGTTCGGTTCTTGAAAATTCATCGGGCTCGGAACCGAGTGAACATGGAAACTTATGGGATCCTGTTGTTGGTGACTATGCGGTTAGGACGGCCCTTTATGCATCTTCGTGGCCTAAAAACGCTATCGCGGATGGTCACTGGTTCTTGGAAATGCAAACTGATGCAGTAGACGGAGGCACGTCGTATATATCATGGCCGGTCGAATTAGGCGAAGGGACGGACTCCTTGGCTCCAGTCATAGAGGCATGCCATGGAATTTGCGGAACGGCGGTTCTAGATAAAGGCGAAATGACTTATAATCCGTTTGTCGGTGTCGGCTTTTCGCTGGCGGTAGATGACACCGGTTTGCCGATTCCGGTTGATGTCTCGAACTGGGGTGGCGTGTGCATTAGCTATTCTTCTGAAGCGTCTCCTTCGTTGGTGCTCGATCTGGGCGATTCGCTTGAATACGTGCTTCGTTACGGTTTGCCGAGTGTTGCTTTGCCTAAGACGGAAGAAGTTGCCTCGAAATGCTTTAAGTGGAGCGATTTTAAACTTCCGGTTTGGGTGCGCGATATTCCCGAATATTGGATGGACGATGTTGGGGAAAAGGCGGCGAAACGGCTTGTTGCATTGGAATTTAGAATCCAGGCCCATTCTGGAGAATATAAGTTCAATATAAAATCACTAGGAACGCTTGCGGATGATCCGACAGATAGCGTGAACTTGGAATCGTCTTCCAGTTCTCATATCGAGAGTTCTTCTGCGACCCCATTTGTACTGGGAGGCGTTGATGGCGGCCTTTGGAGCCCAACTAAAAATGGTGATCATGTTAGAACATCTCTATATTCGATGGATACATGGCCGGAAGGCGCAAATGAAAGTGGTTATTGGTTTGATAGGGATGATTCCGAAAAAGGTGGTGAATCGTTTATTGATTGGCCGGTACAGTTGGATGATGTGGGGTCGCTGGAACCAGTCTTCTCTAATTGTAAAGGAATTTGCGGTACGGCGTCTTTGAGGAAAGGTTCCCAGTCTGGAGAACCGTCTGTTTCTGTCGGATTTTTTATAGCGTTAGATTCTGCTTGGGAGAAACCTGTGCCGGTTGATGTCTCGAATTGGGGTGGCATTTGTATGGAATATTATTCAGAAAAGGCCATCACGATAGAACTTGGGTTGGGTGATTCGCTGAATCAGGTACTGGGTGGTAAATTGCCTTCTGCAGAATTACCTCGATCCTTGTCTGCGGAAAAGATTTGTTATGCCTGGAGCATGTTCAATTTGCCCGACGGGATGGAAAATGTACCGGAAGAATTGAAAGTCGGTGATCACTGGCAATCGTTGGTTGGTGAAAATGCTGCGAAACATCTAGTCTCCGTAGGTTTTAAAATTCAGGCGGATGAAGGGAATTACAAGTTCGGGATTGGTGCAATCGGGGCTGTTTACAGAGGCTTTGAAAGCAACTTGAATTTACCGTTGTGTGTAAAAAATGACTTCGGAAAATATTGTGGCGAAGACATTTGGGGGCCGAATTTCGGAATGAAACATGTCAATACGGCTCGTTATTCGAAAAATGTTTGGCCGCAGGGTGTTGTTGAAGATGGAGCGTGGTTCTTGGAAACGGATGGAGAAAAGGGTGGCGCATCGACTATTGCGTGGATATTCCCGGGTGCACAAATTTACGATGAAATGGATACGATGGAATTTGTTATAACTAAATGCCAAGGCGTTTGTGGTACGGCTTCCTTGAATCACGGGACGATGACCGATGACCCGTATGTTGCGGTAGGTTTCAATCTTGCAAAGGATTCGACTGGAAAATCCGTGCCTGCCGATGTCTCGAATTGGGGCGGAATGTGTCTAACGTATTCCTCGCAAGTTGCCCCGATTCTGGAACTGGACTTGGGCGATTCGTTGAATACTATGTTGGGGGGCAAACCGTTTTTTAATTTGCCCATTAATGAAACTGTCGAGCAAAGGTGTGTGCAATGGGATAATTTTGGGCTCCCGTCCGGAATGGAGACGCTTAAAATGTGGGATAGAGAACTGGAATATAAAATTGCAAAGTATTTGGTTACAATCAGGTTCATAATGCAATCCTCGACGGATGTGGAAAACGAGTTCAATATCATGTCTATTGGTACGTTATATGATAAAAGGATATTCCTAGATCGTGAATAATTTGGATGTGTTCTTTTGTTAGGAGGAAAGAAAAAAGGGCCCGGCGAAAGCCGGGTCCTTTCCCAAACAACAACGAGAATTTGTTCTCTGTGTTGCCCCTTGCGTAAACACTCCAACATGCAAGGGAATTTTTTTGCGGTCAATGCCGAGAATTAACGGAGCTTGACTTGCTGTACGCTCTTCTGACTGCCCATCTTGACGATAAGAACTGCTGGACCGCGGAAGTTTGTTTTCAGCTTGACTTCGTTTGTGCCTGCGGTGGCGTTAAAGGCCTGCTGTGCAATCACCTGGCCCATGGAGTTCATGAGCATGGCGGTTGCGCGGGTGGCCTTGCTTGCGGTGAACATGGCAGTGACGGAACCCGGTTGCACGTTCACGAGCATCTTGGATGCTGTTCTTACGCGTGGCATGCAGATGCCGCTCTTGGTGTCTGCTCCCCAGTCGCCCGTGGCGTTCGCCTTGATGAGTTCACCCTTGGCGGTGCCTTCGAGTTTCGGCTTCTTGGTGTTGAAGTCCTGGAGCGTGTCGGCGGTACCGTCGGCTTTCCAAAGGAGCATGTTGTCGAGGTACATGTCGCCGGTGAACTGTGTGCCGTAGAGGTTGATGCCGATGGCGTTCATCTTGGCCGCATTTTCGAAAGCGAGTTTGCCTTCGCCGTCGCCGAATTCAATCTTGTAGTTCTTGAGGGTGCCGAGGTCTTCGACGTTACCGAGAGAGACTTCGTTCCATTTCCATTCGCCGCTCATGTTGAAGAGGGAGACGCTTGCCCAGCCGTAATCACCGCAACCGTCGCGGGTTTTGTCCATGCACGGGCCTGCGATTTCGCCAGCGGCGCGCAAGTCGAAGGAAATGGCGACGTACTGGCTCCAGTCTTTGCTGAGGTCGATACGCATGGTGCCTGCTTCGCTAGTGTCAGATTGAACCGTCTTGTAAGTGATGTGGAGGGCCATGTCGCCATCGAGAATAGTTGTGTTTTCCTTGACGGTGGAGTCGATGGAATTGCCCGGAACTGCGGCCTGGCCGTAAGCTTCGCGCATGGCGTTGAGCGTTTCGACATCGGTGATGTCGCCGACTTTGCCGCCGAACTTGTTCACCTGACGGCGGATGATTGTGAAGTTGCCGTCGCCTTCGTCACCGGTATCCCATACGCAGGGAACGAGGCCGTTCTTCTTTGCGGCGGCGACCGTGTAGCCGTACCAGGCTGCGCGAGCTTTCAAGTGAGCCTTCAGATTGTCACCGGAGAGAAGGTCGAGGCGTTTGACGGCGCCCATTTCGCCAATCACGACCGGGATGCCTTTGTCGTAGAAACGAGTCTTGAGCCCGCTGAACAGCTGGTCGATAGAGCTCTTGGAACCGAGTGCGGAGCCGGAGCAGGTGTGTGCGGCGTCGTTGCCCGGAGTCTGATCTTCCCAGTAGTAGAACATCTTGCCCCAGTCTTCGTCGCCGCTAGTCATGAGCGAGAACTGGTAGGGGTAGAAGTGGACTTCGGCCATGGTGTAGCCGTCGCCAGCCGAGTCGGTCGGATACTGTTCGGAGAGGAGTGGCGCCTTGTCGATTTCGGTACGCGGAGACTGCACGACCACGATGCGGGTCGCATTGTTGCCGCCTGTTGCGCGCACGGCCTTGAGGCATGCTTCGTGATATTGCTTGAGAACGGTCATGCGCTTGGAATCGAATGCCCATTGGCCGTTATCGGCACCGCCGTTCCACGGGTCGTTTACGCCCGGTTCGTTGGCGGATGCGAAAATCAGGTGCTCGTCGTAGGCAGCGAACTTGGTGGCGATTTGCTTCCAGTAAGATTCCTGCTTGGCGGCGATTTCGGCTGCGGAAACAGTCACTTCGCCGGTCTTGTCGAAGCCTTTTCCGTCGAACACGTGGTCTTCGAGCCAGCCTTCGTCCCAATGGCTGTTCAAAATGGCGTACATGCCGTTGTTAATGACGAGATCGACGACGGTCTTGACGGAGTCGAGCCAGCCGGCGTTGATTGTGCCATTAGAGGAGTGGCTGTTCCAGGCACAAGGGATGCGCACCGTGTTGAAACCGGCGTCCTTGATTGCCTTCACGTAAGCTGCGTCCGGGAAGGGGTTCCCCCATAGTGTCGGGTTCTTCGGCACTTCCATCGTGTTGCCGATGTTGTAGCCGAGGCCCATCTTGGGGAATATTTCGGTTGCCTTGGGAAGCGCAAAAGCCGAAGCTGCGGCTAAGAGCAGCGTGCTTGCGGCGATGCCAAAGGTATTGAATCTCATGTCGAAGACTCCTTATAGTAACTTGTTGTGGGTGTCTTTGCCGTGGTTCTCTTAATGATTTTTAGAAATTTTTGAGAACATCCCCCGTGATTTCCCAAACATCCCTTATTCTCATACTCGTTAAAGAAAACACCCGTAATCTTTACCTTAATATACATGATTACGTTTGAAAACGCAACAGAGAAAACGATATTTTACGAAAAATATCAAGTTTGTAATAAAGAATGTGATAAAAACTAACTCTAAATGAGAACTTTTTTTGAGAACATTGAGAACTGCGCGGTCTCTAATGCGCCTCAAGCCAGTTTTTGCCGAACCCGACGCTTGCGACGAGTGGAACTTTAAGTTCCATGGCGCCTTCCATTTCGGATTTGACCATCTGCGAGAGCGTTTCGACTTGATCGCGGGGGCATTCGAAAACGAGTTCGTCGTGGACCTGGAGCATCATGCGGAGCGGGAGATTCTCGTCGTTGATGCGCTTCTGGATGCGAATCATGGCAATCTTGATGAGGTCAGCGGCGCTGCCTTGCACGGGGGTGTTCACGGCCATGCGTTCTGCCATTTGCGATTCCATGCGGTCGCTGGAGTCGATGCCTGCGATGTAGCGGCGGCGGCCCGAAAGCGTTTCCACATAGCCGTCGCGGTGGGCTGCGGCCTTAGTGTCGTCGATGAACTTTTGCACGCCCTGGTACATTTCGAAGTAGCCGTCGATGAAGCTCTTCGCCTGTGCCATCGGGATTTTCAGGTCGCGAGAAAGGCGGAATGCGGTCATGCCGTAGAGCACACCGAAGTTCACGACCTTCGCGTCGCGGCGCATGTCGGCGGTCACGCTGTCCAGCGGCACGCGGTTGATGGCAGCGGCCGTGCGGGCGTGGATGTCGATGCCTTCCTTGTAGCTTTCGATGAGGGCAACGTCCCCGCTCAGGTGCGCAAGCATGCGGAGTTCAATTTGCGAGTAATCGACGGCGAGAATCACGTTGTTCGGGTTCTGCGGCACGAATGCGGCGCGGATTTGCTTGCCGAGGTCGCTACGGACGGGGATGTTTTGCAAGTTTGGGTCGCGGCTCGAAAGGCGTCCAGTCGCGGTGCCCCACTGGATAAAGCTCGTGTGAATGCGCTTGGTGTCCGGATTCACAAGTGTGGGGAGCACGGAGACGTAAGTGCTCTGCATTTTCTTGAGTTCGCGGTATTCGATAACCGCAAAGACAATCGGGTGCGCGCTGCGGAAGCTGAGTTCTTCGAGGACGGCGGCGTCTGTGCTGCGTTTCTTGATCTCGGGTAGGCCGAGCGTGTCAAAGAGCACTTCGCCGAGCTGCTTGGGCGAACCGATGTTGAATTCGCAACCTGCCATGTCGCAGATTTCTTTTTCGAGCTTTTCGATGCGGTGCTGCAAATTGACTTCGAGTTCTTTTAAGACTTTTGTATCGACAAAAGCACCAACGCCTTCCATCTGGTAAAGTACTTTGAGGAGCGGCATTTCTTGGCTGAAGAAGTACTTTTCGTAGTCGTATTTTTGCAACTTGGCGCGGAGCGGCTTCCACAGGCGGAGCGTATAGACCGCGTCTTCGGCACCGTATTCGGTGGCGTCCTTGATGTTCGTGCGGTTAAACGTAATTTGGTTTTTGCCACGCCCGATGAGGTTTTCGATGGGAATCATTTCGTGCTGCAAAAGTTGCATCACTTGGTTGTCAAGGCCGAGCCCGGTTTGGCCGGGCGAGAGCATCCATGCGGCAATGAGCGTATCGACGATGTTCGCGGCATCGATTTGCTTTTGCGTGAGGCCGAATGTGCGGGCGAGAACGTGCAAGTCGAATTTTGCGTTGTGGAAAACGAGGGAACGCTTGGGGTCGGCGGAAATGCCCTCGCTGTTGGAATTGTCGTCGGGGCGTGTGCAAGAATCGTTCCAAAAATCAACGAACCATTTTTTGGTGGCGTTAAAGTCGAAGTTGCCACCCTTGCCGGCAGGGGACGGGAATCCAATGTCGTCTGTGTGCCCAAGCGGGATGTAGTAGCCCTTGGGAACACTTCCGTCTTTTGCAGCGGCGGCGAGGCAAAGCCCGACGATGCTACACTGCATCGGGTCGAGTCCGTTTGTTTCCGTGTCGATGCCGATTTCGGTTGCTGCGTCAAATTCCTTCTTCATCTGTTCGAAGATTTCATCGCTATCGACGCAGATGTAAGTGGGCGGGAGGTCGGCGGGTGGTTCGGCTGGCTTACCAACCTTGTTGTTTTCGGCCCCTGAGCTTGCCGAAGGGCTGTTGCAACCGCAAGAATCGCCAGAGTCGCTGTCGGAGTTGCGCACAAATCCTGTCTTGCTCGGAACGTTTTCGAGCAAGCGAACGAGACTGTTGATTTCGTGTTCCCTGAAAATGTTTTCGAGCGTATCGCTGTGGATGCCGCAGAATTCAAGTGCGTCAAGGTTCCCGCTGTAGGCACGCTTTGTCTGTAACGTCACGAGTTCGCGGCTCAGGAACGCCTGTTCCTTGTTGTTCGCGAGATTGTCGTGCAAGCCTTTCTTCTTGATGTTGTCGAGGTTTGCGTAAATGTTGTCCATGTCGCCGTATTCGGTCAGCAGCTGGATGGCGGTTTTCGGGCCGACTTTGGGAACGCCCGGAACGTTGTCGCTAGAGTCGCCCATGAGCGCGAGGTAGTCGCGGATTTTTTCAGGCGGAATGCCGTATTTTTCAAGGACTTGCTGTGGACCAAAGTCAATGCCGTCGGCGCCTTTTTCCAAATGGAAAAGGTGAATTTTATCAGTCACGATTTGCGACATGTCCTTGTCTTTACTGATAATCACGACATGGTCAAAACCGGCGTTCACGGCGGCTTCGGCCGCGCTTGCCATCACGTCGTCGGCTTCGTAGCCGGGTTCCGACAAAAGTGGAATGCCGCTTGCTTCCAAGGATTCACAAAGGAGCGGCATCTGCGCTGCCATTTCTTCGGGCATCGGGCCGCGATTAGCCTTGTAGTCCGGGTAAAGTTCGTGGCGGAAAGTCTTCGTGTGCGCGACATCGCGTGCAATCGCAAAATGCGTGGGCTTGTGCTTTGCCAAAATGCGCAACACTGCGCCCCAGTAGCCGTGCATCATGGAAACCTCTTCGCCCTTGCTGTTGACGAGCGGGTTCTGGCTGTAAGCGTAGAACATGCGGAACGCGAGCGCGAAAGAATCAAGAAGGAGTAAAGTCTTTTCTGCCATGAAAGGGAATGTAGAAAAAACATGCGAGGCGAGAGTTGCACAGGTAAGCTTGCTTACCTGTATAACCGAGCCGATGCGGTTTTGGCGCGAAGCGCAAAAACGAGTAAGCCGAGCGTCGCTGACATGCTTGCATGTATATGACCGAGGCTAGCATTTTGCACGGAGTGCAATTTAGACGAGAGAACGGGCTTCGCCCTACAGACGAGAGACGAAAGAACTGGCCGGCTAAAAACGCCGAAATTGCAAAAGTGGCGGTGAAAACGGTGAAAAACTTCGGATTTCACCGCCAAAAATTAACATGTCTGTCTTAAAATATGCCAAAATCGACCCTTAGGGGTCCTCGCTGGCGGTGAAATGAACGAAAAATGATGAAAATCACCGACATCCAACGCCAAAATGCCTCTTTTTTGCGCAAAATATTTTAGACAAACTATAAAAGTGGCGGTGAAAACGGCGGAAAAACTCGGATTTCACCGCCAGAATCGCTTTCCCGTCAAAAATTCGCTCACAAACAATCGTCAAAATTTAAGATACGTCGCGTTTTTTTTGTATTTTGTATTAAAAACGTTGAATAACAATATGAAGCGTTTTTCTGTGGCCATGATAAATCATCGTCCTCCAGTGCAGTCATATCCCCGTCATCTAGTAATGTCGTCAATCCCGGCTGACCGGGATCACCCAAGACTAAAGCCCCGCCTTTTTATGCATGTAGGCGTCAGGGAGTGAAAGATGATTCATCTTGTGCAAAAATTGCACAGGTTAAGATTGTGAAAAATCGCAAATTTTTCTGCTAATTTTACAAGGCGTAAGCCGGCTTTTGTATATTTCCCCAAAAAAAGGAATTGTCATGAAGAACTTTAGCGAAAATATTAAGTACATCGGTGTCGATGACCGCGATTTGGATTTGTTCGAAGGTCAGTATGTGGTGCCTGAGGGCATGGCGTACAATTCGTATGTAATTGTTGATGAAAAGATTGCTGTGACGGATACGGTCGATGCGCACAAGGTGGGCGAGTGGCTTGCCAATCTGGATGCGGCTCTCGCGGGTCGCAAGCCGGATTACCTCGTGATTCATCACTTGGAACCGGATCATGCAGGCGGCATTGCGGACTTTGTCGCGAAGTACCCAGAAGCGACTTTGGTTGGCTCAGCGAAGGCTTTTGCTCTCTTGCCGCAGTTCATGGCGCTCCCTGAATCGGTCAAGAAGCAGGCCGTGAAGGAAGGCGATACGCTTTCTCTTGGTGCTCACACATTGCAGTTTATCGGTGCCCCGATGGTGCATTGGCCCGAAGTGCTGTTCAGCTACGAACAGAGCGAAAAGGTCTTGTTCTCTGCCGATGCGTTCGGCAAGTTTGGCGTGTATGACGCCGACCCGGGCGACTGGGCTTGCGAAGCCCGCCGCTACTACTTTAATATCGTGGGCAAGTACGGCAACCAGGTGCAGGCGGTTCTCAAGAAGGCTGCTTCCCTCGACATCAAGACGATTTGCCCGCTGCACGGCCCGGTGCTCGCCGAAAATCTGGGCTACTACATCGACAAGTACAACACCTGGAGCAGCTACGCTCCCGAAGACAAGGGCGTGCTCGTGGCGTATGCCTCGATTTACGGCGGAACCAAGAAGGCCGCGGAATTGCTCGGCGAAAAGCTCAAGGCTGCCGGTGTCGAGAAGGTGGTGGTTTCTGACCTTGCCCGCAGCGACATGGCCGAAGTTATCGAAGACGCATTCCGTTACGACCGCATGGTGGTGGCCGCTCCCACGTACGATGCGGGCCTTTTCCCGGTGATGGAAGATTTCCTCAATCACCTGAAGGCAAAGAATTACAGCAACCGCAAGGTGGGTGTCGTGGAAAACGGCACGTGGGCCCCGATGGCCGCCAAGAAGATGACGGAAATCCTCGCCACGCTCAAGAACGTGACGCTCGCCGAAACGGTCGTGACGGTAAAATCGACGCTCAGCGCCGAATCCGAAGCCGCGATGGACAAGCTCGTGTCCGAGATGATTTAGTATAACGTCATTGCGTGACCCTAAAAGGGGCGCGGCAATCCATGAATTAACAGCTAAACGCCTGCGGCAGTGATGCAATCACATCGCTGGGGAGCATGCTGAATGCACCGAGTTTTTCGCGCGTAATGCGGCCTGCTTTTTGGTGTAAAAGTGCGCCGAGTACGGCGGCTTCTGCAGTCGGTAAACCTTGTGCGAGGAGTGCTGCGATGATTCCCGTAAGAACATCGCCGGAGCCGCCCTTGGCGAGCCCTGAGTTGTGTGCGGGAATCACGAATGCGCGACCGTCGGGTGCAGCAATATATGTTGGAGCACCTTTTAGCAAAATAACGTTGTTCGTGTTTGCGGAAATGTTTTTCAAATAGCTCGGGATGTCGCAACTATTTTCTGGAAGTGCGCCGAAGAGTCGTGCAAATTCCCTTACATGCGGCGTTAAAATGGCGGGCGCCTGTATCTCGCGCAAATAGCGGATTGTGGCGCAGTCTTTTTTGATGTTGCAGTTTGCGTCAGTCGCGCGGTCCGTTGTCGCACGGTCCGTTGTCGCGCGGTCCGCTGCCGCACAGTCCGTTGCTGCGCAGTCCACCGTGCTGTCATTTGCCGCGCCTTTTGCGGTGTTCTCGTTCAATGTCGCGATGGCGTTTAAGGCGTCGGCGTCGATGACTGTCGGCGCTTTGATTTGCGGGAGTAGTTCGAGGACAGCTTGGACCGTGCTGAAGTTTGTAGAAAGTCCTGGACCGATGGCGATAGCGCTTGCGTGTTTTGCGCGCTGGAGTATCGCCGGGATGTGTTGCGGTTGCAGAACACCGTTAAAATTAGAGCAATCTTCTAGACTGCAAAATACAGGTTCCGAAAGTTTTGCTTGGATAATCGGCGTAATCGCCTCGGTCGTGGCGAGTGAGACAAGCCCTGCTCCACTGCGGAGCGCTGCTTCCGTACAAAGTCTGGCTGCTCCAGGCATATCCTTGGAGCCTGCTATAATTAGGGCCGTTCCCTGATTCCGCTTGTCGCCCCACTCGTCTCGCGTGGGCAAAAGTTGCGGAATATAATCTTCTGTGACGAGGTAATTCTTTTCGTCAAATTGCTGGACAACTTCGCTGGGATAGTTCAGCGGCGCAATGACTGCATTTCCGAATGCTGGTCCGCCTTCCTTTGCGTAAGCGTCCAAACGTGGGAATCCGAACAACATTGTTTCATTGGCGTGAATGCAAATGTCATTGCAAACATGCGCTGAAGAATCGTAACCCGTGGGCGCATCCGCGGCGATTACCGTGAGTCCGCTTTCGTTGATGGTTTGTACAACTGTGGCGAATTCTGGACGCAATTCACCGTGCGCTCCGTTGCCGAGCATGCAATCGACCACGAGTTTAAAGTTGGTCAATCCGTCGGGCATTCTCTGTTTGATTGTTCCGCCGGCGTCTAAAAAATCGTCTAGTGCTAATTTTGCTTCGTTTTTTAATTTATCTGTACTTGCAAGGCTAAAAACAGAACTTTTGATTCCGGATTGCAAAAGAAGCTTTGCAAGAACGAGTCCGTCCCCGCCATTGTTCCCGCTGCCAATAAAAATGGCGATGGGCTCTAGAGTTTTGGCTTGGACAAACTTGAATAGTGCGGCACCCGCTTCTTTCATCAGTGTGTAACCGCTTTGGATTATTTCTTTTTCTGAAGGTTCGCTCGTGTTTTGTGTTGCGTAAAATTCCTTTGACGCAGTATCGATATTGCGCATACCTTTAGTCGAAAGGACTGGTTGCAAGTGTAAAGTTTCGAGCGAACTCATTATGTTTGAATTAGAGGAACCAGTAGGTGACGCCGAACTTGAACATCATCGTATGGGCCCCCTTCAGGTTGATTGTCGCCCAGCTGACATTGTTCTTGCTCTTTTCTTCTTTTATGGAATTCATTTCGCCTTCATATTTCACGTCGGGGAATACTTCGGTAAGTCCCAAGTACCAACGGAAGTTGAGACTTAAGTTGTTCATAACGTAGTAGCCAACGCCGACATTGAGACCGAATTCGGCTGCGGACTGTTCGATTCTTTCAAAGTTGTTGGTCGTTCCGTCGTAAGTATATTCTGCGCTAGTATTGATGGATATTTGTGGTGCAAATTCAAGGAAAAATCCGCCACCGAAAACGCCGCGTATATAAAATGCGAAATCGAGGAACATTTGTTTGTAGCATCTTTCGATTTCGTCTTCTTCATGGCTCAAGTTGAATATGCGGAACATGATTTCTGGAGAGAATTGGAGCCCTTCTACCATGATGAAACGGGCTGCGATACCAAATTCACCACCGATGCCTGTGGGAGGTTCTAGTCCGTCGGATTTTAGGTCTTTGAATCCCCACATGTTTCCGTAAATGAAAGCACCTCGAATGCCGACGCTTATTGGAACTTGCTTGGCTGCTGGCGCGGGTTGTTCGTCGATGGGCATCGCGTCGTTGCTGTTGCTACTGTTGCTTGTGTTGGTGCTTGCTGTGCTTGTAACATTCGTGTCGTTTGTGACGTTGGCGTTCGTTGCATTGGTATTTGTTTGTACGGTTGACGTTTGTTGTGGTTCAGCGACTGTCTCCACCGTTTGCGTTTCGATTGGAGCTTGAGTGTTGAAAGAAGGCTCTGCTTGATTTGCTGGCTGAGTGTCAGTCCATCCAGATTGTTGAGTGTTATCTTGAGATGACAGGTTTGTCCACTCGTCCGTTGGCTGTGCTGTTGCGAGAGCCGTGGCGCAGAGTGCGGTCAAGAGACCGGCTGCAAATTTCTTCATAAAAACTCCTTTTTAATATGATTCCTTTGAGGAACCTCTTAATTGTAATGAAAATATAATAAACAAAATATCCTGATTTGACGCAATTTACTCCAAATGGTCGGAAATAGACGCGTTTTTGCTTGACAAAAACTATGAAAATATGTATATATGAATTGTTGTTCATATATTTAAACTATTAAAAACGGGAATTTCTATGAAAAAAGAGCCGATTATGCAAAACATCTCGTTGGATACGCTTTTCGAACTTTCGGAGTTCTTCAAATTTTTTGGCGATACGACTCGCATTCGCGTCATCCATCTGTTGCTTTCTGGTGAAATGTCCGTAAGCGCCATTGCCGAAAAATTGAATTTGGAACAGTCTGTGGTGAGCCACCAGTTGCGCATTTTGCGTACGGCAAATCTTGTGAAACCGACTCGTGACGGGCGCAAGATTTATTATGCGCTCGATGACGAACATATTGGCGAAATCTTCAATACGGGCCTTGCACATATTTTACACAAGAAGAAGGGTTAACGATGAACGTTGTTTTAGAATTTGTTAGGGAATTTATCACTCTGTTTTCGGAGATGGCTCCGTTCCTTTTGTTAGGCTTTTTGCTGGCTGGAATTTTGCATGTATGGGTGCCGAATCATTTGTACGTGCCCAAAATTGCAAAGTCGAATTTTGCATCGGTACTATGGGCCGCTTTGTTCGGTGTTCCACTGCCGATTTGCAGCTGTGGCGTGATTCCGACGTCGATTGCGATTCGTAAGGAAGGCGCAAGTAAGGGCGCTAGCGTGAGCTTCTTGATTTCGACGCCTGCGACGGGCGTGGATTCTATCTTGGCGACGTATTCTCTGCTTGGACTCCCGTTTGCGATTCTGCGGCCGGTAGCCGCTTTTGCGACGGCGCTGTTTGGCGGAGTATTGACGAACTTCGCAACTCGTGGAGAAGAATCTCGCGATGTCGTAGCGGGATTGCGCAGTGAACCGGCGAACTTGAAACATGAGCATGAACATCATCACCAAGACAATGAACACTGCGATTGCGACGATGATGATTGTGAATGTGGCGACCATCATCACGATCACGAACATGGTTGTTGTTGCTGTGGCAATCACGATACTCATGATGCGACCTTTGTGGAAAAAATCAAAGAAACGTTCCGCTATGGCTTAGTCAACATGGTGGGCGATGTGAGCAAGTGGCTGATGATTGGCCTTGTGCTGGGTGCGTTGATATCTGCATTTGTTCCAAATGAGCTCTTCCTTGCGTTACGTGAAAAACCGATTCTTTGCATGGTTTGCGTGTTGCTGTTAGCGATGCCGATGTACACGTGTGCTACAGGTTCCATTCCGCTGGCGCTTGCGCTTGTTGCAAAGGGAATTACTCCAGGTGCGGCTCTTGTCCTTTTGATGGCGGGCCCTGCAACGAGTATTGCTTCGATGCTTGTGGTCGGCAAGGCTTTTGGTAAGCGCACTCTTGTAGCGTACTTGTTCTCGATTGCGTTTGGGGCGATGTTCTTTGGCTTTATTGTCGATACGTTCTTTATGGACACGTTCCTTTCGGCGATGTTGCCACAAGGTTCTGCGGAGTGCCATGGTCACGAAGCGTTAGGCGTATTCGATTACATTTGCGCAGGGCTCTTGGCCGCATTCATGATTTATGCGAAGTTTGCCCATAAGGGCTGCGATGGCCATTGCGGTTGCGGCTGTGGCGAGTCTTGCAAATGCGCGGACTCTTGTGAACACGACCACGATCATTGCGAATGCGGCGAATCTTGTGAATGCCATGAACACGCCGAGTGTGACCATCATGAGCATTCCGAACCTGTGTCTAAAACATACCGCGTGAACGGTATGAATTGCAGCCATTGCAAGGCATGCGTTGAAAAAGCGGTACGTTCGCTTGATGGAATCGTTTTTGCTGTAGCCGATGTCGCGAGCAAGTCGTTGCATGTGGAATGGCACGACGATGATGATATCGACGAGTCCGCTTTAAAAACTGCAGTTGAAGAAGCGGGATTCGAGTTCGGCGGAGAAGTTTAAAATTTTATACCGAAGAATTGATGAAAAATTTCTACATTATCAAGAGAGGTTAGTAACAGAGAAAAGATTACTATAGAGATAAAATATGGCAATAAGTGCAAAGTCGATTATGAACGAATTGGCTCAAGAGACGAATCTCTTGGAAGAAGTATCTAGCGATAATAGAACGAAACTGCAGAAAACTCTTCTTTTGATGATGCAAGATGTTCATGATGTTTGTGTAAGAAATAATATACGGTATTCCTTATATGGTGGCTCTTGTTTAGGTGCTGTTCGCCATAAAGGTTTTATTCCTTGGGATGATGATATTGACATAACGATGCATCGAGACGATTGGGAAAAATTCAAGTTATGTTTCGATAAGGAATTGGGTGAGAATTATGTAATGGAAGCTCCACGATACGGAAATAAAGATTGCAAGACAACGTGGGCGAAAGTTTATAAGAAAGGGACGATTCTCGAAGAAATTAACGATGTTAATGCTCCTTATGAAAAGGGTATTTTTGTAGATATCTTTTTTTACGATAATGTTTCGGATAATAAAATTATCAGGAAATTTGATTCTATTGTGTCCGATTTTTTGAAAGGTGTTGCTACCTCGATGGTTTATTATAAGTATCCTAATGAACTTATGGATAAGTTCTATGGAGCGACTCCCAAAACAAAAGTATATTATAATATGAGACGTTTTTTAGGTTTCATGTTTTCGTTTATTTCTCACGAAAAATTTTGCGCTCTGTATGACCGATTTGTTTCGCGGCATCATGAAGAAACTTCTTGCATTACCGTGCCTACAGGACGAAAAAATTATATGGGAGAAATGTTGCAACGATCTTGGTATATGCCAATGCAACTAACTCAATTTGAAAGTACTGAATTTTTTGTATCCATAAATTGTACAAAATACTTAGAGAAAATATTTGGTGGTGATTACATGCAATTGCCGCCTGAGGAAAAAAGAGAACGACATTTTGTTGTTAATTTGAAATTTGGTGATGAAAAAAAGTAATTGTGCGAAATGAGTTTTTTATAGCATTCTCATAATTGTTCGCAATTTCTTTAATCCATCGAATTTTAAACTTCTCCGATTCTCGCTAGCTTCAACAAAGGCATCCCGGCTTCTCGGCTTTCATCTAAATTAACAGTAAAATCGATGCTCCAGTCGTTGAAATCTTCTTCGTCTTGGAGCATTTGTTGGATATGCATGATGTTCTTATCGTAAGTGACGATGGTGTGGGCGAGGGCGCGACCTTCCACGTCCATACGGAACTTGTGGTGCTCGGCGGTGTAGGCTGCCATTATTTCTAGCAATCGCTTTTCTGTCCATGGAGTGCCTTCGGCATCCGCCAAGAGTTCGCCTTCGGCGAGATCGTCCGCAAGACTGTCTAGAACGTCCGAGAAATCTTGCTTTTGCAAGCTCATCATAATCTGGAAAATGCGCTGACGCACCATGGAGAGGAATCGCTTCTTGTCGTATGTGATGTCTGCGGCGGTCTTGTCTGCACCAAACGCTTTTTCTGCTTCGTCCTCGGCGGTACCGGCGTCCAAACGCTTTTGATAATCCTCCGGGTGCGCCATCTTTTCCCATTCTTCAAGCAGGCTCGAATCCACGCGGCGGATCATATCGCCGAGGTAATCCTGCATTTCCAAGAGTTCTTCGTTCTTGTAACCGTCGGGTACTGTCTGCGAAAGTACTTTATAGACACCGTTCAGGTGGCGGAGTAAAATCGCTTCCATACGCTGCAAGTTGTACTGCTTGACGTAACCGCTGAACGTGCTGAAATTCTCGAACATCTCGCGCACGATGGATTTGGGTTCGATGTTTTCATCGACCCACGGGTGGACATCGGCAAATGCGTTGAATGTGTCATAAATAAAGTCTCGGAGTGGCTTCGGGTATTCGACTTTTTCCAATTCTTCGAGACGTTGGTTGTATTCCATGCCCTGGGCCTTGAGTTCGTTCATGCGGGCGTCACGAGCCTTGCTCAACTGGATTCGCAAGATGGCTTCGGGATTTTCGAGGATGCTTTCGCACAAGGTAATCACGTCCAATGCGTATTCCGGTGAATCTTTGTCAAGCTTCGGGAGTGTGTCAAGTAGGTACAGCGAAAGCGGTTGATTCATCGAAAAATCGTCTTGCAAGTCCATGTTTACACGCAGGTGACTGTAACCCTCGGCGACAGGTTTCACGAATTCGATGATGTGCTTTTCGACAAGGCTCCGGAACAAGAGGAACGCACGGTGCTGCAATTGCTTTTTGCTCGCCGCACTTTCGTGACAATCTTTGAGGAGCGCTCGCATGGCTCGGCAGCCGTCCGTTGGGCGGCTCAAGATGTTCAAAAGCATTCCGTGATTCACCTGAAAACTCGATGTGAGCGGCTCCGGTGCAGAATCAATCAAACGCTTGAACGTATTTTCGTCAAAGGGAATATAACCGTGCTCGGGCGGTTTTCGTTTCTGGAATTTCTTTCCTGTCGTGCGAGACTTTGCTTCGAGTTTTAAGTTTTCAATCACGTGTTCCGGTGCCTGTGCAACAACGTAACCAACATTGTCGAAGCCCTTGCGGCCTGCGCGACCTGCAATCTGGTGAAAATCGCGTGCGGTTAAAATTGCGGTCTTGTCGCCGCTGTATTTACAAAGCTGCGTAAAGAGAACCGTACGGATGGGAACGTTCACGCCTACGCCGAGCGTGTCTGTCCCGCAGATGACTTTCAAGAGTCCTTGCTGGGCTAGTTTTTCGCAGAGAATACGGTACTTGGGTAATAGCCCCGCATGGTGCAGTCCAATACCTTGCTTGAGCCAGCGCTTGACATCCGGACCGTACGGGCTGGCAAATCGGACTTCCTTAATCGCTTCGTTAATCTTGGCTTTTTCTTCTTTTGTGCACAAGTCGAGGCTCATGAAATTTTGCGCATTGCTTGCGGCGGCGGCCTGAGTGAAGTGGACAACATAAACGGGAGCCTTACCTTCGTTCACAAGCTTTTGCACTTCCGTTGAAATTTCTGTCGTACTATAGCTAAAGTCGAGCGGCACCGGGCGCTGTGTAGAACGGACCGTTACGGACTCACGGCCCGTGTGCTTGGTCATGTCGCGTTCGAAAAATTCCGTAGCACCGACGGTTGCACTCATCAAGAGAAATCGCGACTGCGGGAGCGTCAAAAGCGGAACCTGCCAGGCGACACCGCGTTCTCGGTCGGAATAGTAATGGAACTCGTCCATTACGATATCGGTGATGGAGAGCGTTTCGCCTTCGCAGAGCGCCATGTTCGAAAGGATTTCTGCTGTACAGCAGATGATGGGGGCGTCGCGGTTGACCGTTGCGTCTCCGGTCGAAAGTCCAACATTTTCGGCGCCAAATTCCTTGCAGAGAGCCATCCATTTTTCGTTCACCAAAGCCTTGATGGGACATGTATAGACACTTCTGCGCCCATGCACAAGACTGTCAAAATGGAGTGCAAGCGCCACCATAGATTTCCCACTTCCGGTCGGTGTATTCAAAATGACGTTCTTGCCGTCTAGCAGTTCAAGAATCGCTTCTTCTTGCGCTGGGTATAACGTTGTACCACGGGCTTCCGCCCACGCCATAAATTGTTCCAAAACGTCTTCTGATGAAATATCTGCACGGTTTCCACGCGCATTTTCTACCAGTTCATTCAAAAAATCTTTGAGAATCCGCTTGCTTTGCTCTGCCATAATGACTCAAAGATAACTTTTTTGAAAATAAAACGTAATAAGTTTTCTATTTTTGCAAATAAGGAGATTTTATGAAAGGAATCGTACTCGCTGGGGGATCCGGCACGCGTTTGTATCCGCTGACGATGGTCACATCGAAGCAGTTGTTGCCGGTTTATGACAAGCCGATGATTTATTACCCGCTCTCGACGCTCATGTTGGCGGGCATTCGCGACATCTTGATTATTTCGACTCCGACGGATCTACCGAATTTTGAACGGTTGCTCGGTGACGGCTCTGCAATGGGCCTCAACTTGAGTTACAAGGTGCAGCCGAGTCCCGATGGACTTGCTCAGGCGTTTATTCTTGGTGAGGAATTCATCGGAAATGATTGCTGCGCGATGGTCCTTGGCGACAATATCTTTTACGGCAACGGCTTTAGTCCGCTCCTGAAGGCCGCGGTGAAGAATGCCGAAGAAAATGGCCGCGCGAGCGTGTTCGGCTACTATGTGGAAGACCCAGAACGCTTCGGTGTGGTAGAATTCGACGAAAATGGCAAGGTGATTTCTGTCGAAGAAAAACCGAAAGAACCCAAGAGCAACTATGCGATTACGGGCCTCTACTTCTACGACAATCGCGTGTCCGGCTTTGCAAAGGTGCAGAAACCGAGCGCACGCGGCGAACTTGAAATTACCGACCTCAACAAGACGTACCTCGACAAGGGCGAACTGGACGTGAAGCTCCTCGGTCGCGGGTTTGCATGGCTCGATACCGGCACAATGGACAGTCTCATCGAGGCGGGCGAGTTCGTGAAAATGGTCGAAAACCGCCAAGGCATCCAAATTTCCGCTATTGAAGAAATCGCCTACAAGAACGGCTGGATTAGCAAGGAAAAACTTTTGGAATCCGCCGCTAAATATGGAAAGTCGCCTTACGGTCAACATCTGAGAAAAGTCGCCGAAGGAAAAATCCATTATTAAAGATGGTGAATGGGATGAATCTGCCTCCTTTGATAAAAAAAATCATTGCGACAAATCCATGTTATGCGGATTTGCTTGAATGTCAAGGTAAAATCTATACATTTTTGAATCCGGTTTCTTACTTAGAAGCTCTTAAGCATAAAGAAATTTTTGAAAAGATGGATGGAATTTTTTGCGATGGGAAAATTCTAGCTAAGTCGATTTGCTTGTTTTATCATAAACGGGTGGATCGCTGCAGTTTTGATATGACTTCCCTTGCATCGGAGTTTTTTCGGTATTCTGAAATTCATAGCAAGAAAATTTATTTTGTTGCAAGTAAGCAGAAAGAGCTTGAACGCGCAATGAGAATCCTTGGTAAAGTCTATCCTAATCTGAATATAGTGGGTGCGAGAAATGGGTATTTTCGTGATGATCAAGAATTAAATGACGAAGTCCATAAAATTGTAAGCCTTAATCCTGATTATGTAATATGCGGTATGGGAGTTGTTTTACAGGAAAAGTTTTTAGTTCTTCTAAAATCAGCTGGGTTTAAGGGAATTGCCTTTACATGTGGCGGTTTTGTTTCTCAGGCGTCTAGGTCGAGTTTGAATTACTATCCAAGGATTTTCGATAAACTTAATTTGCGGTTCTTGTATCGAATGATTAAAGAAAAACATACACGAAAACGTTACTTGCATGCCTTATTTCTTTTCCCGATTAAGTTTGTCGGGGAATGGATAAATGCTTAAAAAGAAGGTTAAATTAGAAAGTTCTGCAAATCTAGACAGAAGTTTCTATTAATATGTAGTATGAGCAGCTTGATTTCCGCATCTAGTAGTAAACGCTTGGCGAAGAACACTTTGTTGTTGTATGTTCGATCTACGATTGTAATGGCCATAACGCTGTTTACTTCTAGGATTGTGTTGGCTTCTCTAGGAATTGAAGATTACGGAACCTATAATGCCGTAGGTGGGTTCGTTGCCCTGTTTTCTATGCTTGGAGGAACATTGGTCAGCGCTACTCAACGATTCATAAATTATGAACTTGGAAAAACGGAAAACCAAAATGTAAATAAAATCTTTTGCACAGCAATGGCTATTCATGCATCCATAGCTGTTGTTACGTTAATCTTGTTCGAATCGTTTGGATTATGGTTCCTTAATTGTAGAATGAATTTTCCTGAAGGGCGGTTGATTGCCGCAAATGTAGTCTTTCAAACATCAGTTGTTTCTTTTTTGTTGAATATTTTTTGCCTGCCTTTTATTGCGGTTATTGTTGCATATGAGCGAATGAAGGCGTTTGCATATGTATCGTTGTTGGATGCCGTATTGAAACTTGCTATTTCCTATGGATTGTTTTTTTCGGACGGTGACCGGCTCGTTTTATACGCAGTGCTCTTGCTTTGTGTGTCAATTATGAATCAATTGATGTACGTTTTTTATTGTAAAAAGTTTTTTTCAGACATTGTTGAAATTCACTTAGTTAAAGAAAAAGATGCCTATATCAAACAAACTAGCTTTGCAGGCCTTACCTTTCTTGAGAATATTGCTTTCGTATTGTCAAACCAAGGAATTAGTCTTATTTTAAATTTATTTTGTGGAGTTTCCGTGAATGCAGCTCGTTCTATTACTGTTCATGTACAGAATGCAGTAACTAAATTTGTGTATGATTTTATGACAGCGTTAAACCCTCAAATTACAAAAACATATGCTGCTGGTGAACTCGATAAATCAATGAGCCTTGTGTGCAGAGGTGCCAAATTTGCATATTATTTGGTTCTTGTGCTTTCTGTTCCCATTTTTTTTAAAACTCCGGAAATATTGAAATTATGGCTGAATGTTTATCCTGATTACGCTGTTGTTTTTATTCAGTTGACGTTAATAGCTTCTTTGTTCCAAGTGATAAATCATCCCCTCAATACTGAAATTTTTGCAACTGGTCAAATTAGGGTCAACGTTCTCATTGTCAGTTGTATTAGATTTCTCTCATTCCCCATTTCGTATGTTTTCTTGAAATTAGGTTATGCTCCTTATTGTGCCTATATAGTCATTATTGTTATAAATATAGTTTGTATGTTTGCTCGACTTTACGCAATTCAAAGTATAACAGGATTCAAAATGATGTTTTTTTTAAGGCGTGTCCTTCTCTATGTACTTGTGGTAACAGCATTCATTGGTGTTGCTAATATTCCCTTGACTCGGTATATGTCAGGTTCAATATCTCTTACTTTTTTGTATATTGTAGTTTCGCTAATTCTGTCTAGTTTTATTGTGTGGTTTATAGGTGTTTCTGCTGACGAACGTCGCAAAATTGTTCAGATTGTTTTAAAAAAGAATCGTTAAAATGCCTTTCGTGCACTCTTTTATAATCCCGCATAAGAACAACCCTGAATTACTTCAGCGTTGCATCGATTCTATTCCGAATCGTTCGGATATTCAAATTATTGTTGTCGATGATAAAAGCGACTATGAAAAAAAAATAGCTTTGATGCATGAAAATCTTGAATTTATCCAATTGGATGAAAACCGTTCTAAAGGTGCTGGTCGTGCAAGAAATGTAGGCTTAGCTCGGGTGATGGCTAAATGGATTTTATTTACTGATGCAGGCGATTTTTATGATTTAGGTTTTATGAATGTCTTGGATTCGTATAGTTTTATGAAAAAATTCTTTGAAAATTGCGATGGAAGTGTTCGAAGTGTAAATAAAATATGTGTCCCATTATTCCATGGAATAAAATGATAAAACTGTCTTTTTTGAAAAAATATAATACTGTATTTTAAGAAGTTCTTAGGGATGAAGATGCTTCCAATCATAAGGTATATGAGTCGGCTTACGAAAAAAAATGGCTTCCGTGGTGCATTGTTGGGTTTGTGGATTCTTTTCATTAATTTTGGACACATAATGAGGGCGTCTTCGGAATATGTCCAAAAAATAAAGGCTTATAATGTCAACTAAGAAAAAGGTTCTCATATTTGTATTGTCGGGTGTTGGCGGTGCAGAACGGGTTTCTGTGACCATCGGAAAAAATTTGGATTCCGAATTTTTTGATGTTTTTTATTATGCAGTTGGTCCTTGGATTTGTGAAATTTCAGATTTTATTTCTCCTGAACATTTTAGAGGTCATTTACGGTATTCAAATCCAATCAAATTGCTGGCTTGCCTATATAAGACCATTCGTAAGGAGTCTCCGGATATCATATTTACATCAGTGATGTATATTAGTACAAAACTGCTTTTATTGCAACCTTTTTTTAGGGCTACAAAATTTATTGTACGAAGCGAAAATAATTTTTTCTCGTTCAATAAAAGACAGCAGTGGATGATTCGCTTTTTGTATCGACGGGCAGAGAATGTTATTACGCAGACGGATGAAATGCGGATAGAGTTTGTTGAAAAGGCTCACTTGCCGGTCTCTAAAGTAGTTACAATTCAAAACCCGCAAGATTTTGAAATGATTAGTGAACTTGCGCAGGAACCAAGTCCGTTTAAAGATTCTTCGAAGAAATATTTTGTAGCTTCTGGTCGATTCGCTTACCAAAAAGGATTTGATATTCTTGTTCAAGCGTTTGCTCTTGTTTCTCAAAAAATAAAAGAAGCGGAACTCTATATCGTTGGCAGAAATTCTGGACCAAATGAAACCTGTTATACGCAAATCTGCAATTTGATAAATAAAATGGGCATGAAAGAAAAGATTCATTGTGTGGGTTATCAAAAAAATCCATATGTGTATGTGAAAAATGCAGATTGTTTTGTCTTATCTAGTCGGAGTGAGGGGCTTCCAAATGTGTTGATTGAAGCCTTGTATTTAGGGACGCCTGCAGCTGCGGTTACGTGTATTCCCGCTATAGCACGAATTGTGGCGCAGGGAAAAACAGGGTGCCTGGCGAAACCGGAAAATGTAAATTCTTTGGCTGAAGCAATGCTCAATGCCGTTCAATTAAGGAGAATCCAAAGCGATTATCCAATGGATACGACGACGGAATTTAATAGATTGTTTTTGAATATTGGAAAATAGAATGTTTTTGAGAGGTCTTGGTATGATTCGGTATATCTATCATAAATTGTTGAATGTTTATCTTGAATTTAGACGTAAACCGTATATCGAGGAAATGAAAAAAATTATCGATGCAAATACGAGCATAATTAGTAGTAACTGCTTTGCGGGTCTTATTATGCAAGATCTTGGAATGCAATACAATTCTCCGACATTAGGGTTGTATTTTATGGCTCCTGATTATATTGAGTTTTTAAAACATTTGGAATTTTATTTGACAAAGGCTGAGATTGTTTTTGTTGAACATTCAAAGTACCCCCTTGGTGATGAACGTCGAAAAAATTGGAAGCATTGGTATCCGATAGGATTGCTTGATGGTAAAGTTGAAATCCATTTTTTGCATTATCATTCAGAAGAAGATGCTAGAGAAAAATGGCATCGTCGTGCTGCTCGTGTAAATTTCAACAAACTTCTTGTAGTGGGGATGGAGCAAAATCTTTGTACCGAAAAAGAAATCGCAGCTTTTGACCAACTTTCTTTTGAAAAAAAATATTTTTTCTCGTCGAAACGCGTGAATTCGAAAAATTGTCTGTTTTTGAAAGAATACGAAAAAAAAGGCGAAGTGGGGGATGCTTACAAAAAACCCCATGTGTTTTATAAGGCTTTGTTAGATGCTTTGCACAAGGCTGATTTGAATCCTGTAAATTAGAAGAAAAAGAGATGTTTATGTTAAAGGTTTATGCATGATGAAAGTTGCAATTATTCCATATAAGTGGTTCGGTTCTGATGGAATTTCCGCATTTATCATGAACTATTATCGGACCTTAGATCACAAATTATTTCATTGTACGCTTATTTATTCCAGTTTTTTGGGTGATGTTGACATTGCCAAAAAGAAAATGTTGGAATTTGCTGAGAACGGGGATTCCTCTGTTTGCATTTCGAAGTCGCAGGGGCTTATCAAATATTTTTTTCGTTTATTTTTTCATCTAAAAAAACAAAAATATGATATTGTCCATATTCATGGAAGTAGCGCCAGTATTGTACTTGCGGCTTTGGCGGCGAAATTTGCGGGTGTGAAAAAAATTTGTACACATGCCCATAGTACAGGTGGTAATCATGTTTTTGTCCACAAAATTTGCAGAATTCTATTGAACAGGATAACGACGATTCCTTTGGCGTGTGGAAAAAAAGCGGGCCTTTGGATGTATGGAAAAAAAATACCGTTTCAAATTATTCCCAATGGAATTGATTTAAAGAAGTATAAATTTAGGGAAGATATTAGGGTGTCGATACGAAAAAAATTAAATGTTTCCGAGAATCAAGTTCTTGTTGGACATATTGGAGGGTTAAATGCTGCGGTGAAAAATCATAAATTTCTGATTGATTTTGTAAGTCTTGTAAAGAACAAAAATTTGAATATTCGAATGCTGTTTATCGGTTCCGGTTGTGGATTAGGATTGAAAAATGTTCAAGAATATGCAAAATCTTTAGATGTTGTTGATTATATCATTTATTTAGGTCAACGAAATGATGTGAATGAACTTCTGATGGGGATGGATGCATTTTTCTTGCCTTCCTTTTTTGAAGGTTTTCCAATAGTTTCTATTGAAGCCCAAGCCTCAGGGTTGCCGACTTTTATGTCAAATACCATTTCGAAAGAAGTTGGAATGACGGATTTGGTTCATTGGCTGCCGATTGATAAGGGACCTGAATGTTGGCTGCAAGCGTTAGAAAAATATCCGGCTCCAAATGACCGTACCCTATATGTAAATGAAGTGGAAAAAAATGGTTTCGATGTAAAACATGTTTCTGATTTGTTGCAAAGGATTTATTTAGATGGTTTGTAAAATCAAATGGTTTGTCGCAAGGTTACAAAATGATTCAGCAACGATTTGGTGATAAAGAGCAGTATATTTGCTATTTATTATTTATTCTTGATCCTATAATAACATGGCTTGGAGTTCCGGGTCATTTTGCAATTATTTCTAGTATTTTTGTTTTATTCGGATTGTATTATTCTTTGTCAAAGGATTTTCGAGATGTCTTAGCATCGAAACCTTTGGTTATATGGATGATTTTAACATTATATCATTGTTTTAATGGTATGGTAAAAGGAATTTATGAAGTTGATTTCATTGACGTTTTGCATGGATTGAAAATATATTTTTGTATTGCTATATTTGTTTATTGGGCGCAAATTGATTTGCTTAAGACATACAATATTCTTTATAGATGTTTTTTCTTTTATTTAATGGTATGTTTTTTTGTTTGTGATGGCTTGAGTTTAGGTAATGGACGGTTAAGCGGAGCTATATATTCAACGCAACTAGGTCAGGCTGCTGCAATAACCGTTTTTTACGGAGCTGCTCTTTATTTTCTAAAATCGCGAACGGTTTTTGTTTTTGGGGGATATTTGTTTCTTCCCTTTGTTATAGCTCTATTGACACAAACAAGGAATGCTATTGCGATGATTGTAATAATTGTTGTAGGAGCTTTTTGTGCCAGTCGATTAAAAACGGGTATAAATGTTTATAACATGATAAAAATGATTGGTGCTGTTCTTGTGAGTTTAGCTCTGATTGCTGTTGTTGTCGTTAACAGTCCTTTGTATCAACGGGCGCAGAAAACGCCAGAAGCCCATTTAAATTCTTATTACATGAAAAACAATTATACAGGTTCTCTTTTTGACAAAATTGTTGGTGATCGACTTATTTATTACGTTGAAGGTTGGAAACTTTTTAAAACAAATCCCATAACGGGCATAGGAATGTGGGGCTTTCAGCAAAAATATGGGGGCGTGCATCCGTTACATAGTGAATACATGATTCATCTTTGTGAAGGAGGCGTTGTCGGCTTTTCTTTGTGGGTGCTTTTTTTATGTTGCTGTGTGAAGAATATGAAAACGCTAAAACTTATACCGGGCTATCGAACGTTATTGTTCTTTGGACTATTTGAATACCTGTTTTGTGGAATTTATGCAAGAGAATTTTACTATGAATTTTTTTATCCGATGATTTCCATGTTCCTAGTGAATTTTCAAAAAATTCGGAATCAGTTTATTGTCGTTATGGTTTCGAAAAATGATGAAAGTATACAAATAACGAAAAAATAAAAGGAACCTTTGTTGCTATGGATAATGTCAAAGTTTCTGTCATTGTTCCCGTTTATAATGTTCTAGAATATCTGCGAACATGTTTGGATTCTTTGGTCGCTCAAACTATGTGTGAGTGCGAATTTATTGTGGTGTCGGATGGTGCGTCAGAAGCTGAGTGCTCTATATGTGAAGAATATGTTGCTAAGGATTCAAGATTTAAGTTCTTTAGACGAAATCATGGAGGACTAGCCGCAGTAAAAAATTTTGGAATGACGCAAGCGCAGGGAGAATATATATCCTTCGTAGATAGTGATGATTGGATTGCCCCGGATATCCTTAAGGATGCCTATGAATTGTCGAGAAAAACTAATAGTGATGTTACGTTTTGGAATTACTCTGTTGTAACACCCAAAGGCCTTATTTCGCATGTTTTTTCGCCAATGAATAGCGGTGTTTTATCAAAAGAGACTTTGGTTGCTATAAGAGAAAATCTTTCTTTTTTGACACATCCGAAATATTTGACTTTGGTCTATTCGTGGTGCAAATTGTATAAGACTTCAATAATAAGAAACATGGCTTTCGAAGAAGATAAAAAAATAGGGGAGGATTGGATTTTTAGCCTTCAGTTATTTTTAAAAGAGATTCGTGTGTCGTATTTAAATCAAAATTCCTATTTTTATAGACAGAATAACAACTCTTTAACAAAAAAGTATTTCCCGGATGTTTTTAAAGTTCGTTGGAACTATATTAGAAGAAGGGATGAATTGTCAAATGGAAAATATCACGTTGAGATTTGTAATGAAATTTTTTGCAAATTTCTTGATGCTTTGCCTCAAGATTATTTTCATAAGAGTAACCCTTATTCATTTAGAGAAAATATCAATAGGCTTAAACAAGTTTTTTACTCGGAAGATTTTCGACATGTTATAGATGAATGCTCATTCTGTAAATTGAGCCGAGGTCGTAAAATAGATTATCTCTTTTTCAAAGCAAAAATTTTCTTGTGGCTTTATATCAGAGCGTTTTATCTATTGTTAAAGAGAAAAATGGCTTGATATGTAATAATATGTTTATGTTTGAAATGGTATGAGAATGAATGGTATAAAAGTTTCCGTTATCATCCCTGTTTATAAGGTGCCTTTAGAATATCTGCGAACTTGTTTAGATTCGCTTGTTGCCCAAACTATGCAAGAATGCGAGTTTATCGTGGTATCGGATGGTGCGCCAGAGGCTGAATGTTCTATATGTGAAGAATATGTTGCTAGAGATTGCAGATTCAAATTTTTTAGGCGAAATCATGCTGGGGTTTCAGCAACAAGAAATTATGGCATGGCGCAGGCGTTGGGAAAATATATATCTTTTGTTGATAGTGATGATTGGATAGATGCGAATATTCTTAAAGAGGCTTATGATTATTCGGAGAAAATAGATAGCGATGTAACATTTTGGAATTGTGTTACGGTATCTAGCAAAAAGAAGTATCCTGTTCGATATTCAAAGGGAGATAAATTTTTGTTGTCGGAAGATATGTTAAATGCTATAAGAAGAAATCTTTTCTTTGCGGAACAAAAGAAATACTTAGTTTTTATTTATCCGACTTGTAAATTATATAAGGCGTCTTTGGTGAAAAATTTCATGTTCGAAGAAAATCTAGAAATAGGAGAAGATCGGATTTTTAATATACATGTCTTTTCAATGGATATCCGTGTAGCATATTTAAATCGCAATGCTTATTTTTATAGACAAAATGCATATTCAATAACAAAGAAATATTGTCATGATGCATTTGATATTCGCTTGAAGTATATTAGAAGATCGGAGGAATTGTCTGACGGAATGTATTATGCCGAAATATGTAACGAGACTTTGTATAAATTTATAGATTGCTTGTCTCGAGATTACTTTCATAAGGATAATCCTCTTCCGTTTAAAGAAAATATCAAAAGGCTTAAACGCGTTTTCTATTCTAAAGAGTTTAGACATGTTGTAGATAACTGTTCCTTCCGCAAATTGAATAGATGCCATAAGATTGACTATCTTTTTATCAAGGCGAAAATTTTCTCATGGCTTTATATTAGAACGATTGTTTTTTTTATTAAAAAAAAGATTGACCATTGCACAAGGTTTGCAATATAAAATAAAAAAGTTTTACAATGAATGATACCAAAATTTCTGTCATTATTCCTGTTTATAAGATTTCTTTAGAAAATCTGCGAATTTGTTTAGACTCGCTGGTTGCTCAAACTATGCAAGATTGTGAATTTATTGTGGTGTCTGATGGCGCCCCAGAGGCAGAATGTTCTATATGTGAAGAATATGTTGCTAGAGACTGTAGATTTAAGTTTTTTAGGCGAGATCATGCGGGGGTCTCAGCAACAAGAAATTTTGGCATGGTACAAGCACAAGGTGAATATATATCTTTTGTGGATAGCGATGACAGGGTTGAACCGTATCTTTTTAAAGATGCCTATGATTTTTCAAAGAAGAATGATAGTGATGTGACGTTTTGGAATTATGTCTTTGTTACGCCTCAGCAGATGATTCCTCAAAGATTTTCTACGACAGGCTCCTGTGTGTTGTCTGAAGAAACTGTGGCTTCTATAAAAGAAAATTTGTTCTTTGCAAAAGAAAAAAGGTGGATAGTCTTTATTTATCCGTGGTGCAAGTTGTATAAGACATCCTTGATAAAAAACATGCTGTTTGATGAGAGCTTGAATATTGGGGAAGATCGCGTATTTAATGTACAGGTGTTTTCAAAAAAAATCCGTGTTGCTTATTTAAATCGGGATGCTTATTTCTATCGACGAAATGAAAGTTCTATAACTCACGGATATTTCCATGATGCTTTTGATTCTCACTTGAGATATATTAGAAAATTAGAAGAACTGTCAAATGGGCTGTATCATAGTGAAATATGTATTCTGATTCTATACAAATTTATAGATTCTTTGTCTCATGATTATTTTCATAAGGATAACCCTCTTTCGTTTAAGAAAAATCTCAATAGGCTTAAACAAGTTCTGCACTCAAAATGTTTTCAGCGTGTTATAGAAGAATGTCCCTTTTTTAGGCTGAAATTAAGTCACAAAATCGACTACCTTTTTATCAGGTTCAAATTTATCCCTTGGCTCTATATTAGAACTAAATTTTGGGGTTTAAAAAATAGATTGTCTTAAAAATGCCATATGCAAGTAATGTTTTTGGTGGCTTTTTGTGATTTTTCTATATTTAGACCAAATAAATGGGAAAAATATGAAAAAAACAATCGTCATCACCGGCGGCGCAGGCTTCATTGGTAGCCACGTAGTTCGCCTTTTCGTGAACAAGTATCCTGAATACAAGATTATCAATCTTGACAAGCTTACCTATGCGGGCAACCTCGCGAACCTCAAGGACATCGAGGGCAAGCCGAACTATAAGTTCGTGAAAATGGACATCTGCGACTTTGACGCGTTCTACAAGCTCATGCAGGACGAACAGGTCGATGGCATCATCCACCTCGCTGCCGAAAGCCATGTCGATCGCTCCATCAAGGACCCGTTCACTTTCGCGAAGACGAACGTGATGGGAACTTTGAGCCTGTTGCAGGCCGCGAAGCTCTATTGGGAAAGCCTCCCCGAGAAGTACGAGGGCAAGCGCTTCTACCATATTTCGACGGACGAAGTTTATGGTGCCCTCAAGATGAACCACCCGGAAGGCATCACGCCTCCGTTCACCACGACGGCTTCTAGCTCCGAACACCACCTGGCCTACGGCGACGATTTCTTCTACGAGACGACCAAGTACACGCCGCATAGTCCCTACTCGGCGAGT
>JAFWRL010000274.1 GCA_017520105.1 Fibrobacter sp. | reverse complement strand
TTCACGTCCTTATCGCCCTCGCTTGCAGTAACCACGGAAAGTGTCACCGAGGAACCCACCTCGTTGTCGAGATTCGCGTAGCCCTTGCCCGAAAAGCCCTCGTGCGTCGACTCGAGAACCGTCTTGTTGAACACGCCGTTTTCCGCCTCGTACTTGAGCGAATCCTTGCCCACGAACTTGAAGGTCGCGCCCAGGTTCACATCCTTGCCGAGACTTGCCACCGTGTATTCCTTGCCGTTACCCGTATTGTCGCCGGTCCACGCCACGAATTCCCAGCCCTCCTGCGGAACGGCCGTAAAGGTCACCTTGCTCCCTTCGGCAATTTCACTACCCTCGATGCTCTGCGCAATCGAGCCGCCGTAAGCGACCGTCGTCTTCACGTTGTACTTCTTTACGGCCTTGCCGTTCTGCACCCAGTCCGGGAGCGTCGCGTTATATTTTTTTGCGATATTGCGCAGTTCCCTAAGGCGCGCATTCGCCGTGTATTTCTGGCCATCGCGATCAAACATCGGTTTGTTGCTGTAGCGGGTCGGCTCCCACACGAAGGTTCCCCAGCCCAGGTCGCCAAATTCATAGAACACCGAGTTCACGAGGGCCGTGCGTTCGCCCGTATATTCGCAGCTCAGCACCGCCTTCTTGTTCTTGACCACGAGCCCGAACATATCGCGCCAATCCTGCCCGTTGTTCGTGGTGCCGTAGGTAGAACCGCAAATGGCATCGTAGTCGATATTCCCGTGAATCTTGCTGTACCAATCCGCGAAGCCCTTCTCGGGGCGCGGCTGGCCATGCTGCATCACAATCTTGATAGAAGGATCCGTCTCGCGCACCGCACGCACACCCGAATTGATGATATTCGCGAAGTCCGCCGTCTTGCTCAGCGAAACGCCCGCCACCTTCGAGTTGATTTCGTTGCCCACCTGCACCATGTCGGGGCGCAGCCCCGCCTTCATGAGCGCATCCATGGTCGTCTTCACGTGGTTATAGGCGAGCTTGCCCATCTCGGCATTGCTTTTGCCCGCCCAAGAGGCCGGAACATCCTGGTGGCCGATGGATGCCCACGTGTCGCTCATGTGGAAATCCAGGAAGAACCCCATGTTGTGCGCCTTGATGCGCTTCGCAAGCGCGATGGTATGCTCCAGGTCGCACCAGCACACGTTGGAATTCGCGCCGGAGTAGCTGTTCTTCGCGTAGCCGATGCACGAATTCACGAAGGTGCGCACGCGGATAAAGTTGATTCCATGATTCTGCAGGATATCAAAGAGGTCCTGCTGCTTGCCGTTATCGTAGTATTTCGCCCCCAAGGACTCGTCTTCGAGCACCCACGAGACATCGACACCCACGATATACGGGCGCGCAAGCGCCGCAACCGCCACGACACCCAAGACCAGCGCCGTTTTCCTGATGATTTTTCCCAATCCAAACATCCGTCACTCCTTTGATTTTAGTTTATCGCTATTTTGTTTACGCCTTTTTCAAATTTTGTTGTACTATAAATTGTACTACATTTTTCTACAAATATAACTCTTTTTACTACAAAGCGTACTATGTTTTTTAAAAAATTTTAAAATTGGCGATTTTGGGCGAAAAATGGGGATGTTTAGCACGAAACAAGAATTTTCTTACCCGTAAACAAGCCCTAGTACGGTAGCGAGCAGGCTGAGCACCGCAATCTGCTTGACGATGGCGAAATTTTCACGGTCGAACACGCTTTACCTCAGCTCGATTTTCTGGATGCGGCCGCCGAGCCTTACCACGTATGCGCCGGGGGCAAGATTCTTCACGGCAACTTGCGCAGCGTGCCCGCGGGCAACTACCATACCGTGCAGGTTCATCAGGGCGTAATCCGCAGCCTGCGAGAACCGCAACCCATCTGCGCGAGAAACGCCGACAACCCGCGCACCGAATTTTTGGGGAACTGCAACTAACGACGTAATTTCTGCGGAACTGCTCGATACAGCCTCGCTAGAAGAATTTTCGGCAACAACGGAGCTAGAAGACTCCTTGACGCTAGAAGACGATTCCGGTTCAACAGCCGGCGGGGTCGCCTTCGCGAGTTTCACCTTCTGGTTGTCGGCGCCGGTACGCACCCAGGTAATCACGGGCATGCCCGCGTCCTTCGAGACATTCAGCACGTCGCCCACAAAGTCGCTGTCGTAATCGCCATACAGGTAGTAGCCCTTCGCGGCAGAGGCATTCTCGATGCGGATATCGCAGGCAGTCGCCGACGTCTTGACGGTATCGAGCAGCGTCTTGGGCGGGCAATAGTAGCGGCCGGTACCGTAATTCTTGAGCGTGTAATGGCGGGCATTTTTCGCGCTGCGTTCCACGGTCCAGAACTGGTTTGCATCCTTTTCGCTTTCGGGACGCTGCACCACGATTCCGTTTTCTTCGACCAGCGACAAGGCGCTGTGCGAAACAGTCAGGCGGTACGTGCCGTTTTCCACGAGAGCGTTATTCACCTTGTCTACACCCGTAGCGGTGCGCTTGATTTTTTGGATATTCGCATTTTCGTCATAGTACAGGTAGTCGATATTCACGGAACGGCGGTAGGTCCAGCCGCCCGGAGCGTTTGCGCCGTGATACATAAAATACCAGTGCCCGAGATACTTGAAAATCGCCTGGTGGTTCGTCTCGGAGTTGTCGAGCTTGTCGTTCAGCACGCCCTTCTGCGTCCACGGGCCATTCAGGCTCGTGGCCATAGAATAGTTTGTCGTAGAAGGGTAGCCCGAGGCGTAACTGAAGTAGTAGTTGCCGCGGTATTTGTGCATCCAGGGAGCTTCGAAAAAGTCCCTTATCTTGATGTCCTCGGGCGTACTCGCGAGCTCAATCATGTTTTCCTTGAGCTTCACGCGACGGCCCGCATTCCACGAACCCCAATACATCCAGATATCGTTCCCGTCGTAGAAAATTGCGGGGTCGATATTCAGCGCGACATCGTTCGTGGTGTTGTCGGTCACGAGCGCCTTGCCAATAGCATCTTTCCACGGGCCCGAGGGGTGATCGGCCACCGCGACACCAATCGCAAAGCCTTCGTCTTGTTTGATGGTCGCATGATGCACCGCCACGTACCAGTAGAACTTGCCATTACGGTATTCGCAATGGCCCGCGAAGGCATTGCCGCTCGCCCACTTGAAGGTCCGCCACGAAAGCACCGCACCGTAGTCATGGTAGTTTTCCATGTCGTCGGTCACCAGCACGTGCCAGTCGTTCATCAAGAAGAACTTGTTGTTGTTCCCCTGAGCGCCCTGCTCGTCGTGGCCCGCAAAAATGAACAGGCTATCGTTGTGCACGAGCGCCGCGGCATCGGCAGAGTAGAATTTTGTAGTGAGCGGGTTTGCCGCCATCGCAACGGCCGCTATCCCCATCAGCATAGATAAAGTTCGTTTAAACATACCCAAACATCCCTTTTTCTGTTAGCGATTCATCACCTTGAAGATGTACTTTCCTTTTGGCAGTCCCTGCAGCGACACTTCAGATTCCATGCGCACCGTCTTTCGAGCCATCAGCTGACCCAGCGGGTTCATCACGATGATTTCGTAATTACCGGGACGATCAAAATGGAGGGTGTAGCCCAAAGCATTTGCAGTCAATTTATAGCCGGTTTTCAAAGACTTTGCCTGAGCGAGAGCCGTCGAAATTTCGCTGGAACTGGAAACTTCAGCGATGCTGGAGCTCGATTCTTCTGGAGCCGCGCTAGAACTGGACGCAGGCGGAGTCACGCTAGAGCTCGAAACAGGCGGTTCGGCAATTTTTCCGAAGCGGATGTTGCCCACCAGCACTTCGCCGCTCATGCCGCTACCCGTGAGGTAGAAGTCCTTGATGCCCGAAAGCTTCTTGGTGGCAGAGCAGTTTACTTCGGTCCATGCGCCATTTGCGCAGCTCGAAGGAACCGTGCACTTGGAAAGTTCCGCACCCGAAGCAGAGCCTTCGCGGATGCTAAGCGTTCCGCCACTGCACTGCTGCAACTGAATTTTCACATCAGTACTCTTAATCGAATCCGTCACCACATTTTCGAAGATGGCGTAGCCGCCGTTCTTGACGGCAAGCTTGTCGTCCTTCGTGAGGCGCACCTTGATGCCGTTATCAAATCCATTGCCCGGAATGGTATCGCGAATCACGCGCAAAAAGTCGATGCGGTCCAGTTCCGCAAAATTCTGGTCGGGTTCCACCTCGATAAAGTTGCCGCCGCGCTTGAGTTTTGCAGGCACCATCGCCACGGACTTTTCGGGGAAACTGCCCCAGGCACCCGTCTTCGGGAGCTTTACCGTCTGCGCCTTTCCATTCACCGTTACTTTATGCGTAGCATCAGCATCGCCGCCGTTCGCGTAACGGTAACGCATAATGTAGTCGCCTGCCTGCATAATGTTCATCGGCAAGCGAATCTTGGAACCCTTCGTATTGATGTAGCCCACGTATTCGCCGTTCGAGGCTTCCTTCGTATAATTGAAGGTCAGGTCATCCGTCGCACCGCGTGTCATAATGCCGTGTTCCGCCTCGGCACTCAGGTAGCGCCCGAGGAAGGGCTGCCCCATTTCGGGCCAGTTGTCGTCGGTAAACACCAGGTCGCGAATGTGGATATGGTTAAACTTGTCGCCGGTCAAGTCGTAGTAATGGTGCACAAAACGAATGCGGTTCAAGTCCTTAAAGGCTTCGCCGCCGCCCGGGCCCACGTAACGGCTGTAACGCTGCATCAAGATGGTTCCGCCACCCTTGTTGAGTTCCTTGCCGCTGCGGTCCTTGTAGGTTCCGTTCACCTTGTCGGCGCGACCCATGGCCGTCTTGTAGGTGGTCTGTTCGATTTCGTTACCTTGTTTGCAACATACGTCCCAGGCCGTGAACAAGAAATACTGCCCGCCGTGCTCGATGAGGCTCGGGCCTTCGATACCCGTACCGCCGCGCGTCGCAATCTGGTAGTTCTTCTTGTCGTCGCTCGCCTGCTTGCCCGTCTTGGGGTCCAGCTTGATCAAGCGGATACCGCCCGCATTCCACGAACCGTACGTCATCCAGTACTGACCATCGGGAGTCACCACCACGTCGGCATCAATCGCGTTGTAGTTGTTGCTGTTCGTAGTGCGCGTTACCTCACCCTGGTCCGTCCAACCCTTTGCCGGATCCGAGAAGTTCAGGTTCGCGTTCGTCGTGACACCAATTGCAGACGTGCGCTGGCCAAAAACGGAGCCGCAGTAGAACACGCCGTACTGGTTATTGAAATGGAACAGGTCCGGAGCCCAGATGCCGTCGGTCCTTCCGCCCACGGCATTCTTGAGCCACTGCGGGCTATCCCTGAAAATTTGGCCCTTCGAACTCCACTTGACCATGTCCGTCGAGGTCCACATCGCCAGGTTGTTATTCGTGGACATAAGGATGTAGCCATTCTCGTCCCTGTACATGGAAGGGTCATGGCCCCCTTGGCGCACGTCAGTAGCATACCACGACTGAGCGAACGCACCTTGGCCCGCCAAGGCGAGCGTGAAAATTGTCGCGGACACCACTCCGCGAGAATTTAATCCCATTACACCAAACATAATACACTCCTTTAAATGTACTAAATAATGTACTATAATTTTTTCGAAAAATCAATACCTGTAATAAAAAAAATTAAGCAAATGCGTCGTTTTTACAGATTCCTTGTTTTTGCAAAAAAAATGCCCCGTTTGAAGGGGCTTATTCTCTTCAATCTTGATTTTTTTCAAGGATTCTTTTTTGCAATGCGTAAAAAAGTCGCATCCAGTTTATGCTCTGCGTACCGTCGAAGAAGAATATTTCATCCATTCCACCTACGAAATTTCTTTCATAGCCAATGGCTGGATTTTTGCAGGCCGAAAAACCTAATCCAGAATCAAATTTTGCAACTTCTATTTTGACGCCATCGGCATAAGTAAACACGCTATCGCCCCGAATGGTAAAAGAATAATTATGCCAATCGCCATCGAGAATTCGCGCTTTTCCATAAGTTGAATTGTACACGCCCTTGCCATTTGCGCGAGTATCAAGGCGCAAGTTCACCACAGCCTGATTGGCGTGTTGTTGCAAAATAAATCCAACACTATCTTTTTTACAAGAAAGCAAACGAGTATAGCTCTTACCTTCGGGTAAAGTCGCTTGAGAAACGCTATCACCTTTAATCCAAATGGATGCCGACATCAGCCTGCCGTTTTCTGTAAATGGATCAAAATCATTGACCAGCATCCACGTATCCGTATAATCAGTCCATAAAGCTCCACCTAAAGCCGCCCTCATTTCGCTTGATTTAAATTTTGCGAAAGCTGCATCAGAAACTTTTTCATTATCCAAATGTAATGTGCGGCGCGAAAGTTCGACTTCAGGTCCTTTATCGCGATAGCAACTGTCTAACAAGTCGAAGTTCAATGAACCGTCCGCACTAAAATTAACTTGGTCTAAACGTCCCCAGTACAATAGGGAATCACCATCACTTTTTTCCAACGCAATTACGTTTCGGTTCGCATCAACAAGGCACGGCCTTGTAGCTTGTTTTTCCAAACGGATGGGGAGGGGCATGTCTTTGAATGTTTCGTCTGCAGAAGAAAGGTCTTCAAAACCGTCGGGGAGCTTTATGCTTATTTCAGAAACCTTCGTGTTATTCGAGGCGAAAACAAATGCGGTTTCATCTTTTTTGAGAGGGAATTCTGCCCAGAACATTCCTTCGTCCGAGATGAAAACGTTCCATGGACCTACGGGTGCTTCTGGCATTTTTTCCAGTTTGATTAAACCGCTTGCAACGTCTAAGGAATCTAGCACGTGTCTGATGACACCGAATGTAGAATAGACGGTGTTGTTCTTTAACGATCTGTCCATGACCGTTTTGATTTTCAGCGTGTCCCCGATTTTTCTATCGAAATTTCTGAAATCGAAATAGGCGCTAGCATTCCCTTCGGTTACTTCTTTCTCGGATATTTCGACGCATTTTGCGCCTGTGGAATCGATGAGATAATTGGGGCAGTTGCCTAACTCAAAATGGATGGGAATAGTTTTCTTGCTTCCATCTGTTTTGACGAGAATGGAGTCGCAAATTTTACCACCCTGCAAGGTTAAATCTAAATCAGAATCGAAGATTCCAAAATATGCAATACCCATGTCTGTTTCGAAAGGTTCCACGCGGAGTCCGAAACCGGCATCGTATACAATGAGAGAGTCTTCTCTAAATACTTCTCTTTTGCAGTTGCATGATATATAGCTTTCACCTTTTAAATCAAACGATTTTGTGTCAAAGAAAACATGATAAATTTTATTCTTTGTAGAATCTTCAGGGTAATCTGAGCTATAAAAACGTTTTGTGTCTTTAACCGTAATGGATGTTACACCCTTGTTGTCGATGCGGTAGGTCTCGCCGTCCTCGGCATCCAAATTAAGAGCGATGGAAATGGCGCTTCCTTTTGCCGGTAAAATGGTTAAGGTGTCGTAATTCAGGGCTGGAATGTTATCGATGGTCACGTAACCTAGCACGATGTCTGCGTTATCGGCGATTTCTTCTAGGTACTCCGAAGAGGTGAATACGGTGTCGCCAACAGTATCCCGAACGGTGCGAGAAAGCTGCAATGTGTCGCCTTCCGAAATTTGCAAATCATCAATGATGACCATTACACGAGCCATGCCGCTACCGGTATTCGTTTCGATAAGGACTTTGTTGCCTGTGTTTGTTTCGATGAAAATTCCAGCGGCATCGGAGCTGGAATTTCCACACCCGATGAACGACAAAACGCAAGACGCGAATAGTGCCGTTGCAAAACGTTTTAAACAGGTCTTACGATTTCCCAAAAACTCCCAAAACATGTTAGCCTCCCTAAACCAAGCCTTTTTCAAAAGATTTTGCGGAGCGCTTGACCACGGTGCTTTCGTTGTTTTCGCGAATGTTGCTAAATACATGCAAGTTGATGTGCTCCACGATTTCTGGCTTTTCGCTATCGGCGGTTACGATGTGCCGTATCTGGGCTTTGAATTTTTCAGCAGCGGTTTCAACTTGCTTTTGTGCATTCTTGGAAACCGAGAATGTGAATGTGGTCATATCTCGTGATTCGGTCCCTTTTGATTCCAACGCCTGTTTAGATAGCTCTAGACATTGCTTTTGGAACTGTAAAACCATTTGGCTTTTGCTTTGTTGCACTGTGGCAAGGCTATCCTTGGTGGGTTTCCAAAATCCACTTTCGTTTTTTCGAACGAGATTCATTTTTTGCATGAGCTTGAGGCTTGCTTGCAGTTTTTTCTCGCTTACTGGCGGGAAAATTTTTGAGGCAAGTTCGGATACATCGTCCGCAACATCCATCACCTCGAGAATCGCATAGACCGTGCTGTTGTACCAGTTGCCAAAGAACTCGTAACTGTCCGGGTCCACAATGGCTTGCGGCGTCTTGTTCAGGCGCATCATGGCATCGAACGCCGCCTCGCGCACCTGGGCAGTCTTCCCCTGGTCGAAATCAATCATCGCCTCAAAATACTTGGCTTCATTGCCCTTTAGCCCAATGACATTGATAAAGCGTTCGCGCATGTTGTCAGTCACGCGCTTGCCCTGCACCACGTCGTTGAAATAGCTGCGGGTATTGGGGAGCCCCAGCAAGTTGCAGAACTCGGTACGCGAAAACGAAGGCTCCGCCGCCTGACGGCGCTCCTGGTATTCGGCCAGGAACTTGCGGAACTTGGTAAACTCGAAAATGTTTACGAAGGTATTCATGATATTAAATATACATAAAAATGTAGTACATGATATAGTAAAAGTTAAAAATTTTCCCGGTACGGGACGCGTTCAAGCCCCGCTTCGGGGTGTTGACTTTCGAAACAGGCGCAAAAATGGCGAAAACGGAGCATTTTTCGGCAATTTCTCTACAAATGTGGACATTTTATAGCAATAAATAGCCAACAAACTTTGTAAACTAAGGTAAAATATTGATAAAATGTAGACTTTTAATAAAAATTTGGATTATATTAATTTTCGGTACGATTTGTACCTCAACCCCTTATAGGGAGGAAAACATGGTGTGTGGATGTAGGAAACAGGCGCTCGCGCTCTGCGCGGCGCTATCTCTCGGGGTGGCCGCCCAAACATACGCGGCGCCCCGGCAAATGGAAAACCTGAGCCGCGGTCTCGTGGCTGCAAACGTCGGGAACGGCATGCTGGTCAGCTGGCGCCTGCTCGGGAGCGACGCCCCGAATACCGAGTTCAATCTTTACCGTGACGGGACAAAGATTGCAACCATCGCGGGCAACAGCGCGACAAACTACCTCGACGCTTCGGGCAAGGCGACCTCCAAATATACGGTCGCCGCGGTCGTGGGCGGCAAGGAAGGCGCGCAGGCCGGGCTCTCGTTCGTATTCGACAAGTCGGCCAGTTCCGACAACAAGAATATCCCTTACGCAACAATCAAGCTCGACCGCCCGGGCGACCTCAAGATGCCCGACGGTTCGAATTGCAGCTACACCTCTAACGACATGAGCGTGGGCGACCTGGACGGCGACGGGGAACTCGAACTTGTCGTAAAATGGGACCCGAGCAACCAGAAGGACAACTCGCAGAGCGGCTACACGGGCAACGTGTACATCGACGGCTACAAGATGAACGGCAAAAAGCTGTGGCGCATCGACCTGGGCAAGAACATCCGCGCGGGCGCTCACTACACGCAGTTCATGGTCTACGACCTGGACGGTGACGGCATCGCCGAAGTCGCCATGAAGACAAGCGACGGCACGGTCGACGGTACGGGCAAGGTCATCGGCGACAAGAGCAAGGATTACCGCACAAAGACCGGTACCATCATGAGCGGGAACGAGTTCCTGACCGTGTTCAACGGTAAAACCGGTGCGGCCATCACGACCATCGACTACGTGCCGGGCCGGGGCGTCACCAAGAACTGGGGAGACACCTACGGCAACCGCAGCGAACGCATGCTCGCGGCCATCGCCTACCTCGACGGTGTGCACCCGAGCCTTATCATGTGCCGCGGTTACTACACCAACGCCTACGTGGTGGCCTACGACTTTGACGGCAAGCAGCTCAAGCAGCGCTGGTACCACAAGTCCGAAACGAGAGGCCAGGGAATCCACGGCCAAGGCAACCACAACCTTTCCGTGGGCGACATCAACGGCGACGGCAAGGACGAAATCGTGTACGGTTCCGCGGCCCTCAAGTCCGACGGCACGCTCCTTTACCGCACGGGGCTCGGCCACGGCGACGCGCTCCACCTTTCGGACATGGATCCCGACCGCCCGGGCCTTGAATCGTGGGATGTTCACGAAGAAAAGTCCGCCACCTACACCGACGACTTCCGCGGCCCCGACGGCAAGATTATCTGGGGCACCAAGCAGCCGAACCCGGGCGTAGATAACGGCCGAGGCCTCGCCGCAGACATCGACGCGGACCATCGCGGATTCGAGATGTGGAGCAGCGCGGGCGACGGAGTGAAGAACGTGAAGGGCCAGAAGATTTCGGGCAGTAAACCCTCGGTGAACTTCCGCATCTATTTTGACGGCGACCTGCAAGACGAACTGCTTGACGGTGCAATAGACAAGTGGAGCACCAAGGACAAGAAGGCGAACCGCTACTTCACCTACGGCAACGTCAACAAGTCCACCACGAACAACGGAACAAAGAAGAACCCGGGACTCGTGGCCGACCTGTTCGGTGACTGGCGCGAAGAACTCGTTCTGCGCTCCGGCAGCGACGCTTCCATGATTACGATTTTCGGCACTCCGGTCAAGACGGATTACCGCGTGTACACGCTGATGCACGACCCGCACTACCGCGTGAGTATCGCCTGGCAGAACGTGGCTTACAACCAGCCGCCGCATCTGGGCTACTATCTGCCCGATGCCGTAAAGAACTTGAAGCAGCCCTCCATTTACCTCACGGGTGACGGAGCCACTCCCGCAGTTATCGACACGGCAGTTGTAGACTCGGTGATTGTCGACCCCGTCATTCCCGAAATCAAGCACGACATGACGAAGGAATCGTTCGTGGATGCATCCGCCCCGGCAGAAGGTAAAGGTACATTCGAAGACACGAACGAAGGCTGGAAAGAGAAGGGCTACTACAACTTCGACAACGATGCAACGAGCTTTGCCACCTGGAAAGTGACCGCAAAGGAAGACGCGAAGACGACCATTTCCATCGTGTTCGCAAACGGCGGGAACGACGCCCGCGACATGAACTTGTCCGTAAACGGTGGCGAAGCGGTCAGCGTGAGCCTGCCTTCTACCGGCAGCTGGACCACCTGGCAGGAAGTCCAGGTTCCCGTGAACATCGTGAAGGGAGAAAACACGATCAAGCTCACCTCCACCACGGAGAACGGCGGCCCGAACGTGGACGGTTTCTACTTCGGGGTGCCGGGCGTGACACTCGCACCTGCGGAAGGTACGATGGCCCTTGCGACAGGCGTGCAGAAGCTTGCCCATGGCGGATACGCCGAAATCGAGATTTACAACATGGGTGGCCGCATCGTGGGGACCATCGCGAAGTTTGTCGCCGCGGGCGAGAGCGCCGTGGACCTCTCGCAGGAACCGCTCCCGAAGGGCAACTACTTTGTGCGTGTAAAGATCGACGGCAAGTATATTTCCAAGGGTATTTTTAAGAAATAGATCCCCCATAAACTCCACGCCTAACGCCCTTTCTCGGAAGGGCGTTAGGCGACTTTTTGACCATTATCGGATTTCACAAAAAAGGGATTGGTTTAAAATGAACGGATTTTATTCAAAGATTTGGCAAGGCCTAGTGGCAATTTCCATGGTCATTGCCCCGGCAGCCGTATGGGCGAAAGTAACCATCTACATGTGTGGCGATTCCACCATGCAGGACTGGAACGCAGGCTATTACCCCAAACAGGGCATCGGCCAGAATTTCGGATACTTTTTCGATTCCGGGCTCGCGACCGTCAAGAACTACGGTGCGGGCGGTACCGCCGCGGAAACTTATTACAACGGCGGGAAATGGACCCCGGTCAAGAACGCCCTCCAGAAGGGCGACTACGTATTCATCAAGTTCGGAATCAACGACCGCAACTACAGCTCCGAAGCCGGTTACCGCACCTACATGACCAAGATGATCAACGAGGCGAAGGCCAAGGGAGCCTACCCCATCATCGTGAATCCGGTACGCCGCAGCGATTTCCGCGGAACAAAGCAGGATTCCATTTACGAATCCTACCACAACTACCCGATTATCGCACGCGAACTTTCGAAAACGCTCAACACGCCCATCATTGACATGGATACCCTGAGCCGCAACTACCTGCTTTCCGTAGGCCAGTTCTACGCTCACCATTACCTGAACGTGGTGCTCGACAAGGGCGAATACAGCAACTACGCGAACGGGAACAACGACAACCTTCATTTCCAGCAGAATGGAGCCATCGCTTTCGGGCGCATCATTACCGAACAGTTGCGCGTACACCCGGACGATCAGGTGAAAAAACTCGCCGACTACTTGGCGCCCATGTACAAGGTAGACGTGAAAGTCAGCCCCGCAGGTTCCGACCAGGCGACGACAATCAGCTCCTATTACCCCAAGGGCATGACGGTAACGCTCAAGACCACCCCGAAATCCGGCAAGAAATTTCTCGGTTGGTATGACGGCAACGGCAAAAAGGTAAGCGGGAACGCGAATACCACGGTAAAATCAGACAAGATATACACCTTCGTCATGGGTTCTGCCAGCACGCAATACACCGCAGTTTATGAAGGCGGCACCGCAGAAAAATATACCGGCGACGGCAAGGCTTTGACAAGTTTCCCGACAGGGACGCCGAAAAAGCTTTCCGACGTAGCATACTCCATAGACACTACCGCGAAAGACACCGTCCAAGAAGAAAAGCATATAAGCCTGGACATCAAGAACTTTATCGATGCCGCTAATCCCGACACAGGAAGCGGCGCCACCGAGGCAAACCACGAAGGCTATACAGGCAACGGTTTCTTCAATTTTGAAAACGCGCTGAATTCTTCCGCCGAATACAAGATGAAGTTTCCGTCCGCGGGCTACGTGACCATGGGAATCCGCTATTCCTTTGCCGGCACCGAGGAACGTTCGCTGAACGTGTACCTCGACCACGATTATATCGTGAAGTTCAAGCCCACGGCAGATTGGGACACCTGGGACACCGCCTACGTGGATCTGGATCTCATCAACGGCGAAGGAATCCTCAAGCTCATTTCCATGACCGAAAACGGAGGGCCGAACATAGACGCATTCGGGTTCAGCGTTGACGGTGTGGAACGAATCGTTCCCGAAGTCGAAACAACGTCCCTGAAAGGCAACATTCTTTCTGTCGCGAAAAACGAAAACACGAGGATAGATGTTTTCGACATGTCGGGCCGTCTGGTCGCCCGCAAGCTCTCCGGCAGCGACAACATAGACCTGTCCGACATCGTCCAGGCAAGCGGCATCTACCGCATCATCGTCCGCAACGGGAAACACAAATTTAGCGCCACCTGGGCCAACGTAAAATAAGGAGCCAGCATGAAGAGTCTTTTCAAATACGCCATCGTGGCCGGCCTGTTTACAAGCCTTGCCGTGAGCGACACCACATCCTTCACCATCCATGTCATCGGCGATTCTACGGTCTGCAACTACAAGGATTCCGCATACCCGCAAAAAGGTTGGGGCCAGGTGCTGAACAACTTCTTTGACGCTTCCCGCGTGAAGGTAAACAACGTGGCTATTGGCGGGCGCAGTTCCAAGAGTTTCATCGTTGACGGGCGTCTAAAAAGCCTCGAGCCAAACATCCAGAAAGGGGATTTCGTATTCGTGCAGTTCGGGCACAACGACCGCACCGCAAACAAGCCGGAACGCTACGTTCCCCAGGATTCCTTCCCGTATTACATGAAGCAGTACATCACGACGGCGCAAAAGCGCGGGGCAACCCCGGTGCTGGTTTCAACCGTCACCATGAGCGGTTCGCGCAACGTATTTTCTACCGGAAGCAACAACTACGATTCCCGCGGCATGATGCTAAAACTTGCGAAGGATTACAAGATTCCCTTCGTAGACCTGAACATGAAATCCTACAACACCTATAACAATACATACAAAGGAATGATGGATTCGTATGTCAAGAAATTCCTTTATATGCAACTGGACGCAGGACTTTACCCCAACTACCCCAACGGCAGTAATGATGGGAATACGCACTTTCAGGAAATGGGTTCCATGGGCCACGGCACCATGATTGCAGAAGAACTGGAAAGGGGCGTAAGCGACACCTTCCTTTCGCCCGAATCGAAGGCAGAACTCACAAAACTCGTTTCGGCGTTACGCCCCCGCTACAAGGTGACCGTAAAGGCGAACATCGCGACAAAGGGCGCTATCACGCAGAACCAGAGTTTCCCGGGAAGTTCCCCCATGACCCTTCGGGTGGCCCCCGCAAGTGGCGAGACTTTCGAATACTGGGTAGACGAAAACTGCAAGAAGATTTCGTCCAACAAGCTCTACTACGGTTTCAAGACGCCTAACCACAACACGACCTACACCGCCATGTTCAAGGGCGGCTCCGCCTGTGTCGCCAATTCAGCCACAGAAAACGAAAGTTCCAGTTCTGTAGCGCCCGAATCTTCCAGTTCCGAAATTCCGCAATCCAGTTCTGCCGTCGTAGAATGTTCCAACCTCAAGGGAATCAAGGCTTGGCCTTCACCCATCGACATGGCAAACCCGGACAAGGGAGACGGCACCACCGACACGAACCACGAAGGCTACGTGGGCAAGGGATTCTTCAACCTTACCAACGACATTTCCAGCACAGCTACGTACAAGCTCACTTCCGATAGGTCAGCCACCAACGCACGGCTTATGGTGCGCTACGCTTTTGACGGAACCGAAAACCGCGACATGAAAATCAAGATCGACGCCGTCACCTACAATATAAAGCTGCCCCCTACCGGTGGCTGGGATATCTGGGACACCGCCTACGTGGACGACGTTTGGCTCGACGCCGTAGATTTTGACATGGTCCTCTATTCCACAACAAATAACGGAGGCCCCAACGTTGACATGGTGTCCTTTACCAACGAGGCCGTACACCGGGTCGGATGCCCCGTCGCCGAAGTACTCAAGGACTCTAGCGGCACGCAGGACCCCGAAAAGGGCACCGCCATCGCCGCCTCCATGCAAAAGAACCAAATGGTTTTCAACCCCCGAGATCTCACTTTCCGTTCCGCAGGCGGTTTGGCACGCATACAAATCATGAATGCACTCGGCAAGACGGTTCTTGACGAGACCCGCATGGTTTCGGCCGGCAACGTAACGCTCCTACAAGGAGGCGCACGACTTTCAGCCGGTCGCTACTACTTGCGCATAGAACTTGACGGGAAAATCGCCATTTTGGCGCATTTTGCGGTATCGGGGGAATGAATTAAAAAAAATCAAATTTTTTCTTGCTTTTCTAAAAATTTTATAGTACATTTTGTAGTACAAACAGAAACGAGTGTTCAAAGGGATGGAATTATGGATTACAAAACTACCACGATGGTAACTGCCGCAACGATTCTCTCGGCGGTTGCACTTCTCGGGGCATTCACATTAGTTGACGCCGCCGAAAACTACAAGTTCGACTTTGGCGAGGGCCCGGTTGCCGCGGGCTACACGCAAGTCAAGGCAAGCACCAAGTACAGCGACTCGCAGGGCTACGGCTTCGAAAGTGGGACGGTTTCTTCGGTAGACCGCCTGTGGGACGACGACCTCACCACGGATTTCTTGACGGCGAAGGGCGACATGGTTTTCTCGGTGGCGCTCCCGCAAGGCAATTACGAGGTGACATTCATTCTCGGTGACGGCGAAAACGAAAGTGAAACCACCGTTTGGGCCGAAAACCGCAAGCTCATGCTCGACCGCGTCACTCTCGCCGGCGGCGTATTCAGCAGGCAGACCGTTTCGCTCAGGCGCATGGAAACAAGAAGCATGGACGGCTCGGTGACCATGAGCATCAAGGACCGCGAAAAGGATTACCGCACCTGGGACAAAAAACTCACCTTCGTCATCAGCGGCAAGGCGCCCGCCGTCGCAGGAATCGAAATCAAGCGTAACGACAACGTGACCACACTCTGGCTCTGCGGGAATTCCACTGTGGTTGACCAGATAACGGCTCCTTGGGCGGGCTGGGGCCAGATGGCCCCGGGATTTTTCAAATCCAGCCTTGCCATTGCAAACTACGCCGAATCGGGCCTTACCGCAAGCGGGTTCTACAGCATGAAGCGCCTCGCCAAGATTCTCTCCGAAGTCAAGAAGGGCGACTTCGTGACCGTGCAGTTCGCGCATAACGACCAGAAGAATCAAAACGATGTGAACAACTACGAAACGACCCTCACCAAGTACGCAAACGAAATCAAGGCGAAGGGCGCTACCCCGCTGTTCGTGACATCCACCGCGCGGCAGAACGAGACCGACCCGAAAACAGCCGTGGGCGGGCTTCCCGAACGCATGCGCGCCCTCGGGAAAAAACTCGGAGTCACCGTGCTCGACCTGAACCAGCATAGCATCACACTCGGCAAGGCGCTCGGAGGCAACAAGGAAAAGATGTACATGTACACCGCAAGCGACAAGACGCACTTCTGCGAATACGGCGCCTACGAACTTGCCCGCGCGAACATCGAAGAAATCAAGGCGAAGGTACCCGAACTCGCCAAGCACCTGCGCGACGACCACGAGGCATTCGATTCCAGCAAGCCCGACCCTCTTGACATCCTCACACAGGCAAAGACGCCCATCACCGATGGTGGCCTGATTCAGGTGGAACCGAAGTCCAGCAGTTCCGAAGAAACGGATTCTTCTTCAAGCGCAGAAATCGCCGGGCCACAGTCTTCCAGCGCAGCAGAAGGCACCTCTTCCGGCGAAGACGGTACTGAGGGCATCACCTCCGTCGAATTCTTGACACCGCGCAATGCACTCAGCGGGCGAATCGACGGTAGCACGCTCCGTCTCGAAGGCATCGATGGAGGCGCGCACGACATCAGCATCTTCGATATGCAAGGCCACCGCATCGCGGAATTCCGCTCAGTGCAGGGGAGCGAACTCCACGTAACCCTACGGCAAGGCGCCTATCTCGTCAAGGTCGCGCAAGGCAACAGGACCCTCGGGATTTTCAAGGCCACAAGGCGCTAGCTCTCTCGCAACAACACACCTCCAAAAGGAACCCACCGGCGTAGCCGGTGGTTCTTCATATGCGGGCCCTGCCCTAGGATACTAGCCACGCGTCACGTCGCGTAACACAATCTGCCACTTGCGAGTTTTCCTTACCGGCGGCCCGTAAACGGGCTATAGTTTTCCCAGCATTGTCAACTGTTCTCCGTACTGGTCTTCCTTCAGCTGATTTTAAATATACGCTGCAATCCTTGCCGTATTTTTACCGGTCGTGTCAACATAGTAGCCGCGGTACCAAAATTCCCTGTTACGGTATTTGAACTGGAGTGATTTGTACTTTTCGTAGATCATCAGGCTACTTTCCCTTTCAAGTACCCGACAAAACCCGAAACGCTCACTTTGGGCAGTATCTCGACCAACATGTGAACGTGATCCGGGCATACCTCAGCCTCCAAAATATTGACCTGTTTCCATTCGCAAAGCTTTCTCAGGATTGCCCCGATTTCAACCTTTTTCTCCCCGTAAAAAACTTTCCTTCTAAATTTAGGAGCAAACACAATATGATATTTGCAGTTCCACGATGTATGAGCCAATGTGTTATTATTTCTATAATTCATTTGAAATCCTTTGATTTTATTGTTATGCAGTTGGCAGACCGCATATCAACAGTAATCAAGGGATTTCTTTTTATCCGAGGACGCAACGCCAGAAGGCTCTTTTGAACCACCAGCCTAGCTGGTGGTTTTCTTTTATACAAAAAAAGGCCAACGGGCCGTTGGCCAATTTTAAAAAGGCTTTACCTTCGTCCCAAGAAAAAATTGCAAGGGAAAATACGTAGCAATTTGATAATCACTGATTGTCAAATCTCTAATCCCTCTGATTTTACGCTAAGTTGG
>JAFWRL010000273.1 GCA_017520105.1 Fibrobacter sp. | reverse complement strand
GAACTTTTTGGCGAAGATACTGCATTCATGGTCGATGCGGTGACAAAGATTACCGCTGTACAAGAAGCGAGCAAGACAGCCCAGAAGGCAAGCACTTACCGCAAGCTCATTACGGCCATGGCAAAAGACCCCCGCGTCATCATGATCAAAATCGCAGACCGCATCCACAACATGCGAACCATGCGATACATGAAGCCGGAAAAACGAAAGGCCATTGCCCAGGAAACTCTCGACATTTACGTGCCACTCACGCACAGATTCGGTCTATACAAGCTCAAGACAGAACTAGAAGACTTGAGTTTCAAGTACGTAAACCCGGACGAATACCAGAAACTCGTCGATGCGCTTATCGAGAACAAGGAAAAGCGCGAGAACTACGTGCAGTCCGTGATTGGCCCTCTGCAAATCAAGATGGCCCTCGAAGATTTCGACTGCACCATCCAGGGCCGCACCAAGAACATCTACAGCATTTACAACAAGATGATTGCCCGCGGTTGTGGCTTCGAGGACATCTTCGACATTTTCGCCATACGCATTATCGTCGAGACGATTCCCGAATGCTACCTCGCCCTGGGTTACGTGCACAACTTGTGGACTCCGCTACAAAGCCGCTTCAAGGACTACATCGCGACCCCGAAGCCGAACCTTTACCAGAGCATCCACACCACAGTCATCGGCCCCGAAAACAAGATGGTCGAAGTCCAAATTCGTACAAAGGACATGGACCTCACCGCCGAGAAGGGATTCGCCGCCCACTGGGCGTACAAGATGGAAACGCAACACGAAGGCGAAGAACTCGCCTGGCTCGACCACATGGTCAAGTTGCAATCCGAAATTTCGGACTCGAAGGAATACCTCGACTTCTTGAAAGTCGATTTGAAGCCCGAAGGGATGACGGTGTTTACCCCGAAGGGCGCCTCCATTGAACTCCCGGAAGGTTCCATCGTTCTCGACTTTGCATTCGCCGTACACTCGGAACTCGGTCTCCACTGCATCGGAGCCCGCATCAACGACAAGGTCGTGAGCCTCGACGAACCGGTACCGCACGGCGCCACCATCCAGATTCTAAAGAGTCCAAGCCAGGAACCGAGCCCGGAATGGCTCGAAATGGTGAAGACTATCAAGGCCAAGCAGGAACTCCGCAAGTGGATGAAGACAAGCATCGTCATACAGTCCCGCAGCCTCGGCAAAGAAATCTGGACACGAGAACTTCGACTCCTGAAAATTGAAAAAGACAAGCGTCCCAAGGAAGAAGACATCCTTCGATACTTTGGTCAAACAAGCCTGAACGAATTTTTCGAGCACTTGGGTCAGGGTGAACTCCCCCTCCAGGACATCCACCGATTCCTGAACGGCGGAAACGACATTATTTCCAAGGAAACATCTTCGCTGCGGTTCTATCCGACATTCGGCAAGGACAAGGGAAGTACGCTTACCGACGAAATGCCGTTGATGATTGGGCAAGAGACGAGTCTCCTCATCCATTTCGCCAGTTGCTGCGGACCAGTCCCCGGCGACAAGATTGTAGGCGTCATGCGTCCGCAAATTGGCATCGAGGTTCACAAGAGCGATTGCCCATGCCTCAAGGATTTGCCCACCGACCAGCGACTCCCCGTTGACTGGAGCGCAGACGTCACGAAGCCTTTTACGACACACCTCACCATCGAAACAGACAACCGCAAGAACCTTCCGTTAAGCATTCTGATGGTTCTGAAAGACGAAAACCTTTCGCTGGACAGGATGAGCATCGCGAGCGCCCAATACACGGGCCGCATCCGTATGGAATTCAAGGCGTTCCGCAAGGACCAGGTCGATGCCATCGTGAACAAGATTAGGCAGGTCGCGGGTGTCAGAGGGGTTGAAAAAGCATGATAACGTCTCTACGCCATTGCGATTACACACAAAAAAACCGAGCGTTCAACTGCCGCATGCGGAACCGCTATTACGAGGAAGTCTATTATGCCTTCCGCGCGCTGTTTCCCAACGACATTGCCGAGGCCAAGAACCCAACGCCAGAAGAGAACAATGCCTGGTACCAGCACTTGAGTAAGGATATCAAGCGCTACGAGCGTCTTTTAATGACGTGTCTCGAATATGCACAGGCAGCTATCTTTTACGGCAAGGCGGAAAATTCGTCTCTTTACTCCAAGGACAAACGCTGGGGTATTTTGCAGGAAGAAATTTTCATCGTGCATTTTTTGCAAGAGTTGCTCTCGACAACACGTTATGTAATCGCAAGGATAGACACGGACAAAGTGCTGCAACAATGGAGCGGTTCCATGCAGGGCATGAAATCGAGCCCGGTCACCTACGGATTCGTGAGCGACATTCAAGGAAAGTTGAACACCATGAACGCAGGAACCATTGACGAATTCAAGGACTTGTTAAGACACGTTTTGGACCGTTTCCAAATAGGCAATACACTATTTGGAACCGTACAGGACTTGCAGAATTTCTATTAGACGAGAGACGAAAGATGAAAAAACGTCATGCTGAGTTCAAAGAACGAAGCATCCAGTTAAGGAAAATCACTGGATCCTTCACTACGTTCAGGATGACGAAATCAAACAACAATTGACGAAAGACCATTAACTATTGACTTTTAACTAACCACTAATCACTAACCACTGTTTACTGCTAATGTCTGAATACATCATACTTTCAATCTTCCTTTTTCTGGGCGCGTTTATCGCGGCGGCGGCTACCGTCACAGGCCTATTGCTAGGTTACCGCACCAAGAAAACCAAGAACAAGATGGCCCCATACGAATGCGGTATGGAAACCATCGGTAACGCAAGAATTCAGTTCAAGGTGGGCTACTACTTGTTCGCCTTGCTTTTCCTCGTGTTTGATATCGAAGCTCTGTTTCTTTTCCCTGTCATGATGAACTTCAAAGAAATCATGGCCGGGCATACGGCGCTTCCGCCCTTTATCGTCATCATCGACCTTATCATCTTTATCGCGATTCTCGTTTCGGGCCTTGCTTACGCCTGGAAAAAAGGAATTCTCAAATGGGAATAATCAATTTTGCTCCAAAAATTTTGGACCCGATTCCCGGTGGAAAATACGTTGTCAATGCGATTGACTACGTAGTCAACTGGGCACGTGCAAACTCCATTTGGCCTCTGACATACGGTACAAGCTGTTGCGCCATCGAAATGATGTCCAGTTCCATGGCTCGCTATGACATTGCCCGATTTGGTAGTGAAGTGTTCCGCTCGTCGCCTAGACAAGCGGATTTGTTTATTCTGGCTGGAACGATTACCCGCCGCATGGCACCTGCTATCCAGATGCTTTGGGAACAAATTCCCGGACCGAAGTACGTGATTGCCATGGGCGCCTGCACCATTAGCGGAGGCCCGTTCATCTATGACAACTATTCCGTTGTGCGTGGAGCGCAGAACCTCATCCCGGTCGATGTATTCGTTCCCGGTTGCCCGCCGCGCCCTGAAGCTTTGTTCCACGGACTTTTGACGCTCCGCGATAAGATTTTGCACGAGACATGCCGCAACCCCTGGCATGAAGGCGAACCCAAGGACGTTTCGACGATGGACCGCTACCGCGAAGCGGCAAAGACTTGGGCGGCCCTCGAAGAAATGAAAGACGAACAGATGGCCGAAGCCCGTGCGAAGTTCAAGGAAGAACATCCGGACTACAAGAGCACTTTCAAGCCTATCCGTGTCAAGAAGCCCGATTTCCCAGAAGTCGAACGCGTTCCGTTCAAGCGCTTAGGCCTGACGCAGCAAGAACTTTTTGCAAAGCTCCGCGCCAAGTTCCCGAACGTGACCGTGCACACCCGCGGTGACGAAGAACCTGAAGACATTGTCGCGCAAATGCCCGCAGACCGCCCGCTGGAAGTCATGCTCGAAAAAGAAGACTATCTGAACGTTACTGAATTTGTCAAGAACGATCCTGAATTCAAGATGGATTACCTGATTGACGTAACCGCCATTGACTACGACGATCACTTTGACATGGTCACCATGCTTAGGAGCCTCGAAAAAGGACACAAGATCTTCCTTTGCGTGCAATTAAAGAAAGACTTCTCGATTGAAGAAGAGAAACGTCCGACATCGCTCCTCGCTAGTGTTCCGACAATCACGCACCTCTATCCCGGTGCAGAAATCAAGGAACGCGAGGTCTATGACATGTTCGGCATCAACTTTGAAGGACACCCCGACCAGCGCCGCATATTCCTCGACAAGGACTTCGTGGGTTACCCGCTCCGTAAAGACTTTACTCACCCGGAAATGATCAGGAGGCCGATATGAGTCATCAGTTACCTCCGGGCTTTCGCCTCGAACGCAAATCGAATACCGAAGAATTTTTTATCAACATGGGGCCGCAGCACCCGAGTACGCACGGTGCGCTCCGCCTCACGCTCCGCATGGACGGCGAAACCATCGTAGAACTTGTCCCGCACTTTGGCTATATCCACCGCGGTATGGAAAAGCAAGCGGAATCAATGAGCTACCTGCAGTACATCGCCATGTCGGACCGTCAAGACTATTTGACCGCAATACAAAACAACTTGGGCGTCGTCATCGCTCTTGAAAAAGGCATGAACGTGGGCGTTCCGCTCCGCGGCGAATTCATCCGCGTGATGCTCCAGGAACTAGGACGCATCGCTTCGCACTTGGTGTTCTACGGTTGCTTCGGCGGCGACCTTGGCGGACAGACATGTTTGCTGTTCGGCTTCAAGGAACGTGAAATGGTTCACGACATCCTCGAAGAAGTCACAGGTTCCCGCCTCACGACAAACTTCTTTAGACCGGGCGGAAGCCGTTACGATGTGCCGGATACGTTTATCCCGCGAGTAAAGGCGTTCCTCGACCACATGGAAGACACGATGAAGGACTACGAGAGATTCCTTTCGAAAAACATCATCGTGCTGGAACGTAGCATCGGCATCGGCGTTCTCACCAAGGAAGACGCCATCGCTTACGGTTGCTCGGGGCCAGTGCTCCGCGCTAGCGGCGTTAACTTCGACGTTCGCCGAACAAATCCGTACAGCATTTACGACCAGTTCGACTTTGATGTTCCCGTATTCCACAACGGCGACTGCTACGACCGCTACCAGATCCGCATTGCAGAAATTCATCAATCGCTCAAGATTCTGCGCCAATGCGTCGATAAGTTCCCAACCGAAGGGCCGTGGCGCAGCAAGGAAAAGCCGGTGCGACTCCCCGTGGGCCGCTACTACAGCGAAATCGAAACCGCCAAGGGACTTTACGCCACGTACGTGGTTGCCGCAACGACCGGTGAAAAGCCGTACCGCATCCATACACGCGGCCCGAGCTTTCCGCATATTGCCGCACTCAACAAGATGGTTCAAGGCCACAAGATTTCGGACCTCGTGACCATCATGGCAACTCTTGACCCCGTGATCCCGGAAATTGACAGGTAGTTTATGTTTGTACCTTCAGTAACACACCCTATAGGCGACTTTGTTCGAGACTTGGTTCCGCGCATTGCAGAATACCTGCCCGCAAGCATCCAGTCCGACACGCTCAACAGCATAATCGCCTTCCTCATCAACGCCGTGATTTGCATTATCGCCGTCTGTATCGTGAACATCGGTTCGGCCCCGATTCTCATTTACATGGAACGCAAAGTCTGTGCGCATGTACAATGCAGACTCGGTCCGATGCGCCTCGGTTGGCATGGCACCATCCAGACCATTGCAGACGTGATCAAGATGCTCTTCAAGGAAGTCTATGCTCCAAGTGGCGCAGACAAGCTCATGTTCTACTTGGCTCCGCTTATCGTTTTGATAGCGCCATTCATCGTCTGTGCGTTGATTCCGTTCGACAAGAATCTCGTCGTGGCCGACGTTTCGATGGGCATTCCGCTCATCATCGCGGTGAACGGCTTTGGCGTGCTCGGCATTTTGCTTGGCGGCTGGAGCAGCAACAACAAGTATTCCTTGCTCGGAGCCCTCCGCAGTGGCGCCCAGATGATCAGCTACGAAATTTCGTTTGCAATGATTCTCCTGTTCGTCGTGATGATTTCAGGTTCTACGAATCTCATGAGCATTACGATGGGCCAGGAAGGTACCATTTTTGACTGGTGGATTTTCAAGATTCCGGTTCTCGGATTCATTGCGTTCATCCTCTTCTTTATTTCCAGTACTGCCGAAATGAACCGCGCTCCCTTCGACATCGCTGAAGCGGAACAGGAACTTACAGGCGGTTACCACACGGAATACAACGGCACTCCGTTTGCCATGTTCTACCTCGCCGAATACATCGCCCTCATCACGAACTCTGCTCTTGCGACCACATGCTTCCTCGGTGGATTCTTCCCGCCGTGCATTGGCATAGACGCTGTAGATAACGTGCTGAAGATGGTGCCTGGTATCGTATGGTTTTTCGCGAAGATTTACTTTATGGTTTGGTGCTACATGATGGTCCGCTGGACGTTCGTGCGCCCGCGTGTCGATCAGCTCATGGACTTTGAATGGAAATTCTTATTACCGGTGAACCTTGTACTACTCGTTGCTGGAGCAGCGTGGATTGCAATCGGGGGGTAGGTAATTCGGAATTAGGAATTCGGATTTAGGAATTGTCATGCTGAGTTCAAAGAACGAAGCATCCAGAGCAAAAATTTCACTGGATCCTTCGCGATGCTCAGGATGACGAGTTCAAATGGCTAATGATTATGGATAAAAATATTTCAACATTACAATACATCAAACGTTACTTGAAGCGCTGTATTACGGGTCCGTGGAGCCTTATGTGCGGGCTTTCTGTTTCGCTAAAGTATTTTTTCAATCCCAAGCGCATTGTCACGGAACAGTACCCAGAAAACAGGAAGACGCTCAAAATGCACGAGCGTTACCGCGGTCGCCTCGAAATGATTGAAGATGCAGACGGCAACAACCACTGCACCGCCTGCGGTATGTGCGAACGCGCCTGCCCGAACGCCTCCATCAACGTCCTTGCCACGAAAAACATCGCCGGCAAAAAGGTTCTTGGGCGTTATGTTTATCACTTTGCGAGCTGCACCCAATGCGGTCTCTGTGTTGAAGCCTGCCCGTTCGGAGCCATCCAGATGAGCCCCGCTTTCGAAGTGGCGACAACAGATCCGAACGATCTCGAAATGATTTTAAATAAAAAGGAGGGACAGGGCTAATGTTCCCGGATTTACCTTTATCGTTCCCAACCGGAGGCATGGACATTGCGTTCTATGTCGTCGCGTTTGTGATTTTAATGACCGCCGTCTGTTGCGTTGCTGTCAAGAATATTCTGCAAAGCGCCGTGTTCTTGATTTTCAGCTTTGTAACGACAGCAATCCTCTACTTGCTCATGCATGCGGAATTCATTGCACTCGCGCAGGTGATGGTCTATGTGGGCGGTGTCGTGATTTTCGTGGTATTTACAATTCTACTCACAAGCCACCTCGGCGAAGATGCATTCACCACAAAGATGCCGAGAATTTTCACGGCTTTCGCCCTTTCGATAACATTCGTATTCGTGATGGTCAAGTGCATTTTGCCAACACCGGACATTGCAAATGGCATCGTCAACTCGCCTGCCGATTATTCATCTCTCCAGAATTTTGCATTGCGTCTGCTGGGATACGACCAAAACGGATTCGTCATTCCGTTCGAAGTCGTGAGCATTCTCCTTTTGATGACGCTCATTTGCGCCATCACAGTCGCACGCCGCAGTAAAGAAGATACCGAAGAGGAGGCAAGCAAATGAACCTCTTGAACTGTTTGATTCTCGCCTTTTTGCTGTTCGGGATTGGCGTCTGGGGCCTGATGCGCCGCCGCCACCTCATCGGCATGCTCATTTCCATTGAGCTCATGCTGAATGCAGCAAACATCAACTTTATCAGTTTTGCCTACTTCACCGCACACGATGCGACTGCAGGCGCTCTGTTCAGTATCTTTGTTATTGCCGTGACGGCTTGCGAAATGGCTATAGCCCTTGCGATTATCGTAACCATGTATCGCAGGCACAAGAGTCTTGACGTTGACCAGTTGAGGGATCTCCATGATTAATGATATTACTCTCGGCTATTCAATCCTTTTGCTCCCGCTCATTACATTTGTCGTGAACGGGTTGTTCCTTGGAAACAAGTGTGCCAAGGCCGCAGCGATATTCGCAGTCATCTGTAACGGACTAGCCGCCGCAAGTGCTGCATTTTTAGCATTCATCTACTTCAATGATTTCGCACCATTAAAGACTTTCCTTTTCGACCACACATTCATTCCTTTTGCAGGGAGTCTAGTTGCAAGAATTGGGATGCTCATCGATCCCTTATCCGTAATGATGCTCGTGGTCGTCACGTTCATCAGCTTTATGGTGAACATCTACAGCATTGGCTACATGCGTGAAGACCGCGCCGCCGGGCGTTTCTTTGCGCTCTTGTCGCTATTCAGCTTTAGCATGCTCGGCCTCGTCGTTGCCACAAACCTTTTCCAGATGTTCATCTTCTGGGAACTCGTGGGCGTTTCAAGTTACTTGCTCATCGGTTTCTGGTATCATAAGCCAAGCGCCGTAAGCGCCTCCAAGCAAGCGTTCATCCTCACCCGCTTTGCGGATAGTTTCTTCTTGCTCGGCATAGTACTTGTAAGCTACGTTGTCGGAAGTTTCGATTTCTCGACAATCAATTCGCTTAGTTTGGTGGATTTCCAAAAGCAGTTCATCAACCTCGGTCTCGTCACAATCCCGAAGTCCGAAGCACTCGTTCTCGGTTCCATTCTGATTTTCACTGGCGGCTGGGGCAAATCCGCCATGTTCCCGATGCATATATGGCTTCCGAACGCGATGGAAGGTCCGACGCCAGTCAGTTCCATCATCCACAGCGCAACAATGGTGGTCGCAGGTGTTTACTTGGTTGCACGCCTCTTCCCGTTCTTTGCCATTTGCGATAACGCACTCACGCTCATCATGTGGGTCGGCGCATTCACGATGGTATTTGCGGCAGTCATCGCTTGCACACAAAAAGATATCAAGCGCATTCTCGCCTACTCGACGCTTTCGCAGTTGGGTTACATGATGTTTGCACTCGGCGCATGCAAGATTGGCCAAGTCGTTGCGGTCACCGGTTGGACGGCCTCGACGTTCCACATCTTTACGCACGCGTTCTTCAAATGCAGTTTGTTCCTCATCGCCGGTAGTTTAATCCATCAAGTTCATACGAACGACCTCGACGCCATGGGCGGTCTCGGCAAAAAGATGAAGCTCACCTACGCCTGCGCGCTCATCTCGATTCTCGCCATTTCGGGCATCCCACCGTTCTCTGGATTCTTCTCCAAAGACGAAATCATCCTCGCGGCATTCCAAGGTCATCATTTCGTAGTATTCGGTCTCGCACTCCTCACAAGCGGTCTCACGACGTTCTACATGTTCCGCCTGTTCTTCCTCGCTTTCCACGGGGAACCGCGTCACGAAGGAGTCAAGGCAGGTCATGTTCACGAAGATTTCGCGATGACTCTCCCGATTGTAATCCTTGCAATTCCGGCGCTTTTGAGCGGTGTTCTCGGCAAGGGAATTTTCGAAGAATTCTTTGTACCGGGCCAGTTAAATGTTCCGCAATTGTTGAAACTTGAACACGCCGAATGGATTCCGTTCGTCGCCGTTGGCATTGCCGTTATGGCTCTCGTAATTGCCTGGTTGCTTTATGCAAGCCCGTGGGCAAAAGTCCAACGCGCCCTCGACGAGACGAACCGCAGCGGTATCTACAAAGTCGTTTATCACAAATTCTACTTCGACGAAATGTACTATGCCGTCGTCCGTCAATTCATTTTTGGCGGAATCGCACGTGCAGCGCGCGCATTCAACGATTACGTGATTGAAGGTCTGCTTGCATTTACGGTATGGTTTGTCCATAAACTCGGCGACTTGGTACGCTTGGCACAAGCGGGCTACTTGCCGTTCTACTTGGGCACTTTGATTGTAGGCGTTCTCCTTTGGCGATTCTTCGGCCAACTTCCCCTGTAGGCGTTACCCATGAATACAATACTTTTTAACTTGATTTGGGTCATTCCCCTTTTAACCGTTCTTGCCTGCGTCTTGATTCCGGTAAAATACGAAAAGACATTACGGGCAATACATGTGACATCGGCAACGATTGTACTTGCAATCGTATGCTACCTGACCTATGCCGTCTATGCTCTTTCGGGGACTCCGGCAGATACGATAACAGCACCGTTTGTATTACGTTTCTTCACGGACATTCCGTGGCTTTCAATGTTCAATGCGCACTACATTGTCGGCGCTGACGGTCTCAACATGCTGTTGCTTGCGCTCACGGCGTTCATCGTTTGGGCAGGCGTGCTTGTAAGCCTCAAGATCAAAGGGAATCAGAAGATTTTCTTTGCGTTGATTCAGCTCCTCGCGACTAGCGTCTATGGCGTCTATATGAGCTTTGACTTGGTGCTCTTCTTCGTGTTCTACGAAATGGAAGCACTCTGCATGTACCTCATGATTGCATGCTACGGCAGCGGCAAGCGCGACTACGGCGGTAAAAAGCTCACGTTGACCCTCGCATTCGGTTCCTCGATGATTCTCGCAACGCTCTTCGGACTCTTCTTTGAAAGTGGCGCAACAAGCTGGAATATCCTTGAAATCGCCAAGACAACGCTCCCGATGGATTTCCAGATGTGGGCATTCCCGCTCATGTTCATGGGATTCGCCGTTTCGAGTTCGCTTTTCCCGTTCCACTTCTGGAGCCCGGACGGTCACTCTGCTGCACCGACCGCAGTTTCGATGCTCGCCGCCGGCGTAATGATGAAAATGGGCGCTTACGGATGTTTGCGCGTCGCCATGTTCCTCATGCCCGAAGCCGCAAAGATTTGGCTTCCCTACGTTGTGGCGCTCTTGATTTTCAACGTGGTGCTAGGCCCGTTCATTGCCATCCGCCACAAGGACCTCAAGTACATTACCGCTTACAGTTCCATCAGCCACTTGGGCCTCATCTTCTTAGGCCTTGCCGCCATGACGCCAATTGGACTTCGCGGTGCTAGCCTCCAGATGATTTCTCACGGATTCTTGACAGGACTCTTCTTCGCCACCATCGGCATGATTTACGAACGCACGCACACCCGCGACATCACGGAAATGGGCGGCATCATGCGCAAGATGCCCTTCCTTGGCGTAGGCTTTGTGCTTGCCGGTTTTGCTGGTCTTGGGCTCCCGGGCTTTAGCGGATTTATCGCCGAAAGCACGATTTTCATCGGAGCATTCCAGCAAGATTCCACACTCACCCGAATCGTCACGATTCTTGCGATTCTTTCCATCACGACAACCGCCGTCTATATTCTGCAAACCGCGAACCGCATGCTTCACGGTCCGCTCCCGCAGAAATACGAAGGTCTCACCGATGGATGCTTCCGCGAAAAACTCGTCATTGTCGTTCTCGTCGCCTGCTTGTTGTTTATCGGTGTTTGCCCCGGCTGGATTTCAGAAATTCTGGACCAGAGCATCGCTCCAATTTTTGAAAAAATCAACAATATACCTTAACTAGATCCTTCGCGTTGCTCAGGATGACATTTTACTAACCACTGTTTACTAACCACTGTTTACTACCTATGTTTAACATACCAAACTTCATTCTACCTGACGTTCTGCTGCTGATTTTCCCGTTCATCGTAATTGGGATACGTCTTTTCGTGACAACGCAATCCAAGGTGCCCTGGCGTCTCGCCAATATCGGCTTTATTGCCATTTTCTTGTTGCTGAACTTCATCCCGATTGCGAGCGGTGAAGGACGGTTCTTTATCTGCAACTGGAAAGTCGATGACTTCGGCGTGTTCATGCGCGAAGTGCTGATGGTCAGTGCGCTCCTTGGCTTATGGCTTTCCAAAGACTACTTTGAACATGGCGGCGATAAAAAGCCCCCCATGCACCAAATTGCCGAATTTATCGGAGCGATTGCTTTTGCAACGTTCGGCGGTTTCACGGTTGTCAGTGCCTGCGACTTGCTTACGTTCTTCCTCGGACTCGAAATTGCGACAATCCCGATGTATGCCCTTGCCGCATGGAACAAACGCGACCAGTTCGGTTCCGAAGCCGCCACCAAGTACATTTTAATGGGCTCTGTCGCAACTGCATTTGAACTATTCGGCTTCAGCTATCTCTACGGTTTTTCGGGGAGCATCCATTTCAACGAAATCCAAGCCGCCGTAGCAAGCGGTTCAAGCCCGCTTTTGTGGGTTGCCGTGCTGTTCCTGTTCTGCGGAATCGGATTCAAGCTCACGCTCTTCCCCTTCTACACTTGGGCTCCGGACGTTTACGAAGGGGCCCCGACGCCAGTGACCGCTGTGCTTTCCGTAACTTCTAAGGCAACCGCCATTGCATTCCTCGTTGTACTCGTTTACGGCCCCCTCTCCCCGATTCAAGACAAGATGGCTCCGCTCATTGCGCTTCTCGCTGGCGTCACGCTCTTTGTCGGAAACCTCGGAGCGCTCAAGCAAAGCCGCCTCCGCCGATTCATGGCTTACAGTTCCATCGCTCAGGCCGGTTACATCATGGTCGCCTTGCTCGGGCCTGCAGAAACTGCAAAGACTGCCATCATCTACTATCTCTTTGTCTATGCTGTTTCGAACTACCTTGCATTCTTCGTGTTCGGCATTATCGGGCACCACCGCGAAGAAACCTTCCATTCGCTCCGTGGGCTTTCGAAGCAAAATCCGAGCCTTGCCATTGCACTTGCCATTTCGATGTTCAGCTTGGCAGGCATTCCGCCTCTCGCCGGGTTCTTTGGCAAGTTCCATCTGTTCTTCAGCGGGGCATCGACAGGGCATTATACGCTTGTAGCTTTCGCCGTTTTGAACAACGTTATCGCACTGTTCTACTACTTGCAGCTCATCAAGAGCGCTTGGGTCGATGAGCCCGACAACCACCTCAATCCGCTCCGCCTCACAAAGCGTCAGCGCAATGTGATTATCTTGCTCAGCATCTCCGTCATCATTCTCGGATTCATGCCGTTCCTGAGCAACAACATTTTCGTAGGGTTTATGCAGTAAGAGACATAAAGTCGCGATTTTGTCGCTTTGTGTAATTAAGTAAAACAATGGGGCCGAACAGGCCTCATTATTTTATCAAAAAAAAGTTATCCTATAGCGGTCTAGAGGATTGTCCTCATGCTGTTTGAAATATTCATATTCCAACAGCACTTTTTCTTTTTTGAAATTCAGCTTTTTGCCGACCGCTAAATTAATCCTTTGCGAACGTTTAGAATCCGGTAGATACACATCAATGGATTCATTTCCTATATGCGACGGGGCTTGGAATACAAGGCAAGAATCATTATGAATATTTGAGTTCAGCGAAGTTTCCCACGCGATGATAGCGCCATCAATACAGATTTGGACAAACTCTTTCTTTGACACTTCGAGCCCCAAAAGTTCTCGTAAGGAATCGAGACTCATATTAAATGTTCTTTGAATCTTGTTTTGTGGAATTTTTTCCAAATTCTTTCTTGGTTTGACCCCTTCAACAGGCTTTTTCACCAAAATCGGTCCACGAAACCTTTGCGAAAGTTCGACAAGTCTGGAATACGCCAAACTATCTTTATACGCACCGCGACTTTCGCCAAACTTGTCGTAAAAGAGCTGAGCATCCGCAAACGCAGCAAAAGCGAAGACCAGAAATAAAACATTTTTCATATAAAGTTAATATACAAAAAGGCCTATTCCATCCAAATGTCGTTGGGGAGTTTTCCGATGTCGCGGAAGTCGAGTTTGCCGCTTGTAGCGGAATTCATGCTCACAAGGCGTGCCAAAGGCTTGCCAGCGCGTTCAATGACAATTTCTTCGTCCTTGAGGGCGACCTGGTTCAATAGCGTCCCAAAATTCTGACGCATATCCATTGCAGAAACAACTTTCGACACGGTATTTCCTCTTTTTATTCAATTTAACTATTATTACGGTAAACGTCAAAAGGTGATTCCGGAACGGAGTCCGGGATGACAGGTAAAAGTCCGGAGTGACAGGTAAAGGCGGCAGCCTCGTAATATGGATCAAGAAGTTCGCACATTTTCGGTCACGCAGTACATGCGTTCGCTCAAAAACACCGTAGAAACTACGCCTGCGGTTTGGGTTCATGGAGTAATTTCGCAAATTGCCGAAAAGCCGTCAGGAGTTTACCTCAGCATCGCGGACTTTGCCGATGGTGACGTAAAGCCGAAAGCAACGCTTGCTCTTTATTGTTATACAGCCAAGTACGCCGCGATTCTTGCAAAGATTTCCAGTTTATCGCAGCCGTTTACGCTCAAGCACGACTTGAAAGTTAACTTTCTCGTGCGTGCGGAGTTGTATATCCCATACGGAAAGTTGCAAGCGCAAATCCTAGACATCGATCCGGTTTACACGATTGGCGAACTCGCCCTGACGAAGAGCGCCATCCTAAAGCGCCTTGCCATGGATGGCCTGCTCGAAAAGAACAAGCAGCTAGAGCTTGCAGACGTACCGCTCCGCGTGGGGCTCATCACCGGAGAAAATACTGCAGCCTACAAGGATTTTACCACGCGCCTTGAAGCCTCGCCGTTCGCATTCGAAGTCACGACGGTCTATGCGCGGATGCAAGGAAACGAGACCGAAGAGAGCATCATAGCGGCACTGGACCAGTTGCAAGTGTACTCAGACCTTGATGTTGTCTGCATCGTGCGCGGTGGCGGCGCCAAAACGGATTTGAACTTTTTCGACAGCGAAGCGCTTTGCCGAGCAGTCGCAAACTACCTCATCCCCGTCTTTACGGGAATCGGCCACGAAATCGACCGTTGCCTATTGGACGAAGTCGCTTACCTCTCTTGCATCACGCCGACGGACTGCGCGAAGCGCCTCGTGGAACGCGTCACGGATAGCTGGAACCGCATGACCGAAGCGATGGCAGGCATCGCAGACGGCGCACGCGAACTCCTAAACGAAAACAACAAACTGCTCGGAACGACAGGCAACCAACTGAACCAAAAAGTCACCGGACTCATCCAAAGCGAAAAATCCAAGCACACGCTTATCGCCGCATCTATCAAAAAAGATTCCGCGTTTTATATAAAGTCCGAGCACGAACGGCTCAACCGCAACCAAGAAGGTTTAAAGCAAGGTTCACGCAAAATTCTCGATCTTGCGAAATCGCAGTTCGAACTCGTCAGTGAAAAAGTAAAAAGCGCGGACCCCAAGACGACGCTTGCCAAAGGCTACTCGCTTACACTCGACGCAAACGGAAAGTTCATCCGCAAGGCAAGCCAGCTCAAAAGCGGCGACACCATCAAAACGCGACTCGCCGATGGAGACATTTTGTCTGTGGTGAAATAAATACATTGTGAGAGCAAGGCTCACATTTTAAATTTTTCGAGCGCTTTTCAGTACCTTTACATACTAAACACACTTTCACCCGCACTAAGTATGTAAATTTTTATGTTGTCTGCACAGTTTTTTGTTTAAAAAGGCCCATTTTTTCGCAGATTTTCACTTACTTTGTATGCAATTTAGGACGATTACGCCAAATTTAGCCAAACTCCGGCAGTTTTTCGATTTTTCTGAACCGCATTGACGCAGCATCCAGCTCAAAATAGCGCACGCAATCCCCCAACGCAAGCATCACGTAGTTCGGCGTCAAAATCTGCAAATACTTATTCAGTTGCTGTTGCAACACAGGCCAAGTGTATTCGCCAGGAGCCTTGCATTCCACCAAGAGCCACGGCTTGCTGAGCGGCGCCCCATCGCGGAAATTATGCACCACGATATCGACGCGATCATCCGTTTTTGCATCCACTAGCGAAAGCGGGAATTCCACCGCAATCAAATGAGCAGGAACCTTCACCACATCCAACAAATAGCGCACCGTTGCCTGGCGCACATGTTCTTCGGGCGTCGCGGGCACATCCTTTTTGCGAATGGGGTCGAACAGTCTATGAGGTTTGAGGTCGTTCACTTCGTTCACTTTGAGGTTCGAGCATTCGCAAAACATCTGCGAGGCTCGACTCAAAATTAAAAAAATACGCCATTCGACTTGACTTGCGTATTTTTCAAATGTATATTTTGCGGCATGAATAAAATCTTTGGACAGAACATCATCGCAGCAGATGCAAGATTTGCAGCTCACGCAGCAATGGCAGCAAGCCCGGCAGCAGCCCGAGCTATTGTGGGGCTGTCCAGAGAAACCAAAATCTGTAAAGCATAAAGCAAAAAACAGATAAAAAGTTTCAAGGGCAGCCCCGTAAAAGGCTGCCTTTTTTGTGACCGCTCGTTCGTTACATCAAACGACAAGACCTCCGAAGTCTCACGAGCTCTTGGCTCACATTTACCCCAATTTCAACCACTAACCACAAGGAACAACGAAAATTCTTGCTTAATAATGTACTGGATCCTTCGCCCTTTACAGGGCTCAGGATGACGCTGAGTTGAAAATCAAGGCTCAGGATGACGTAGAATCAATATTGCAGAAATAACATAGCTAAATATTATTCTATAATTGCATTGTAAAAATTTGAATTTTCGATACCTATACAGGAGCATAAAATGCGCAGAAGACTATTGAGCGAAGGTGCCAAAGAACTCTCTTACGAAATCCGCGAGATCGTGAAGAAGGCAAACCAGCTCAAGGCCTTGGGCCTCCCCATCCACTGGGAAAACATCGGTGACCCCATCGAAAAGAAATGCCAGTTGCCCGACTGGATCAAGGACATCGTGGTCGATCTCGTGAAGACGAACCGCAGTTACGGTTACTGCCCTTCCAAGGGCATGCTTGAAACGCGTGAATTTTTAGTGAAGGAGAACAACAAGCTCGGCGGTGCACAGATTAACGTCGATGATATTTTGTTCTTCAACGGCCTCGGTGACGCCATCGCCACCATCTACGGGCTCTTGTCGATGAACACCCGCATCATCGGACCGGCTCCGGCTTATTCGACACACAGTTCTGCCGAAGCGGCCCACGCCCATACCTCACCCATCACCTACAGCCTTCAACCCGAAAACCACTGGTATCCGGACTTGGAAGAACTCGAGAACAAGGTGAAGTACAACCCGAGCATCGCGGGCATCTTGATTTTGAACCCGGACAACCCGACTGGCATGGTCTATCCGCTGGAGATTCTCAAAAAAATGGTAGATATCGCCAAGCGCTACAACCTGTTCATCATCTGCGACGAAATCTACAACAAGATTACCTACAATGGCGCCCACGCCTACGCACTTGCCGAATACATCGGTGACGTTCCGGGCATCGCGCTCAAGGGCATTTCCAAGGAATACCCGTGGCCGGGCGCTCGTTGCGGCTGGGCCGAATACTACAACCGCGACAAGGACGAACAGTTCGACGCTTTCTGCCGCGCCATCGACAACGCAAAAATGGTAGAAGTCTGCTCGACCACGCTCCCGCAGATGACAATTCCGCGCGTGCTGGGCGATCCGCGTTTTATCGAGCACCGCACCGCACTTAACGAGAAAATTGGCCGCCGTAGCGCCATCATCAACGAAATCCTTTCGGACATCCCGGAGCTGTATTTCAACCCGACGTACGGTGCGTTCTACAACACCATCATCTTCCGCGAAGGCGTGCTCAACAGCCACCAAACGCTCAAAATCGACAATCCGATTATCAAAAAGAAAGTCGAAGAATGGTGCAGCAAAACGACGAATCTCGACTACCGCTTTGTGTATTACCTGCTGGGCGCGAAGGGCATCTGCGTCGTGCCGAGCACGAGTTTCTGCACGGACCTGAAGGGATTCCGCGTGACGCTCCTCGAAGAAGACGAAGACGAACTGCGCAGCGTGTTCACCACAATCCACGATGCCATCATCGAATATCTCCATTCGTAATGGATCGAGATTAGAACCGAGAGCATACCTAAGTTCTACCAACCTTCTCCCCGACATACAAAATGTTGGGGATTTTTATTTTATATATTATTTTTCTGAACAAACGAGAGGAAAAATGTTAAAAAAATCAATCGCCACTTTTGCTCTATTGACTGCAATGTCTTATGCTTCTTGGGACAACCTTCCTATTCTCCCACAAGGAGAAGGACAGACTGCAGGACAAATCGGCTACATGTCCATGGACCCAGTCTCTGGGCCTTTGCTCGCCGTTGGTGTTCGCTATTCTCCATTGAGTTGGCTCGAAATTTCTGCAAAAGCCCCATTCGGTTTTTTCAGCATAGAAGAAAATAAGGGATATGGTGATTCCAACTCATACGGAATCATGAATGTCCAGTTCGGATTGAAGTTCCAGCTTTCGACGGGTTTCAGCCTCTATGCAGATGGATATTTGCCTGGTAGCAATGACTTTGCACAAGACAACTTCGCTGGCGATTTTGGTTTACAGCATTCAAATCTTTTCACCAGAGTCATATGGGCCAAGTACCTCGGTTACATGTTGGGTGAGGCCCAGAGTAACCAATACTTCCACTTTGGAACCGAACTCGATTTTTTGTTTAGCAGTTTTTCTATTTACGCGAGTTTAGACATCATCATAGGAGAAGAAGCACAGCGTTACAACTGCAGCATGAGTGGAAACTGCTCGTATGATGAGGGTGGCAGCAACGGCATTATCGTTGATTTGGGATTCAAAATCCCGCTAACAGACGAACTGACCTTAGACGCGGCAGTAGAAATTACCGGAGGAAGCCGTTTTAACATAGATGGTGTAGATGAACCGATGATATTCAGCGCCGCCTTATTCTATAATTTCTAGTATAATTCGGAACTGTATGGATTCCCTACGCTTCGCATCGAGGGTGACAAAATACGATGAAACGTCCTGTCAAAATCTTGCTGATAACTGTTCTTGTTTGCATGGCGGTGTTCTTCTGCACCGTCGTAAGCATGATGATAATCAACAAGTTTGACTTGTTCGGGACTTCGCAAAAAGATATTACAAGCGAATTCATCGAGCATCAAATCCATGAAATATCGGAGCTAGGCACGCTTCACCATCAGTACCGCAAAATGGCATCGTACCAGGATGTCGCGAAGCTGGTGGAATCGCTCCCCGCCTGGAGAATCAACAAATCCGTCAAAGAGTTTGTTCTCATTTACAAAGGCGATGTCAAGCTCGGGTACGACATGAAGGACATACAAATTTTTGTCGATAAAATATCCAAGACCATTACCATCACTCTGCCCGAGCCTAAAATTCTGAGCCACAGCATTGATTTTGAAAGTATCGATGTGGTTATGGAAAAAGCGGGATGGTTCAACAGCATCAAGTTCGAAGACTTCAAAAAATTTTTCGTGTATGAGCAAAGAAAATACGAGCAGGAAAATTACGACGAGCTCAAGAAACGCGCCAGGGAGCAAGCCCAGAGAATCATATACCTCTATCTCAGCGCTGTTCTTGAAATAGAAGAGCCGGCTCAAGCCGAAGAAAAATCATTCCTGCAAAAGCTTATTTCTCCAGAAAAATTCAAGATGGAATTGAAATAAAACAAGCCCCGGCATCAGTTGTTCTGTATAAAAAAACTGGCCCCGGCACTAGCCGAGGTGACAGTTCGTGCGCCGGGGTGACAGTTTGCGTGTTGTCATGCCGGCCATAGTGTCGGCATCGGTTGTTCCGTATAAAATTAGAACCAGTAGAGTATACCGGCTTGCATACGGAGGTGCTTCATGCTTATTGAATAGCCTTCATCACTGTCGTCCATGTAGCTGTTCAAGCCAAGAACCAAGCGGAAATCGACATCCACCTTGTCCAGAAGAGAAACACCGGCACCAACAATCAAACCAAGATCCATGGTATTGACAAACTTCGAATAGCTCATGTCACCAGATTCTTTTTCGGTTTTGCCAGTAGCAATTGTGGTTTCTGTTTCGTCATAATCCAAGGTGGCAGACAAATTAAAGCTGAACTGGACGCCGGCATTAAGATAGACCATCGGAATAAGATTGACTCTTGCCAAAACAGGGACATCCAAATACCACATGCCTAAGGTATTGTCCGAAGAATATTCACTAAGACCATCTGAATAGTCTTGTTCGCCACCCATTCGACGGTAGTCCACTTCCAATCCAGGGATAATCTTTATCACCGGGAGAATATCGATTTTTAAGGCGACACCCGCGTTAAAACCGACACCCCAAGTAGCATCGTCTGCATCATCGCCCCAGGCCGTACCAAAGTTGGCCGCCGCACGTGCACCAACGTTAAAGAAATCGGCAAAGGCCGCACTTGTCACTAAGAGAGCTGCCAGAAGAACTTTCTTAAACATATTTATATCTCCTTGTTTATATGTTTTTACAGAATATAGCATAAAACAACTTTTTTCACAAGTTTTCCGATTAAGAAAAGTAAGTTTTTCAAAAAAAGAACCCGGCACTGAGCGTGTCGGGCCATTTTCGTTAAATCTATTTTTTTGACGATTAGAACGTCCAGTAGGTCAAACCGGCCTGCAAACGCAAGTGCTTAATGTCGTCAACGTTCTTAGACAAGCTTGTCATGCCGAATAGCGCGCGGAAATTCAGCTCAAGATCCGTAACGACTTCAAATCCAAGACCGCACGCAAGAGCATATTCAAAAGTTTTCACCGAAGCTGAAACATCGTCGCTTATAGATTCGTCATCGTATTCCAAAACGTTGTTTGCACTCAAGTTAAAATCAAAATTCATTCCCGCTTCGACGTAGAAGAAGGAAACCGGCTTGATGCGCAACAGCAACGGAATATCCAGATACATAAAGGAAGTCGTTTCCGTAACGTCATAGTCCCTAAGGTCCGGGTCAAGGTAGTGGTCATAATCTACATGATATTCATAGGAGACTCTGCGATAATCCAGTTCCAGGCCAGATATTATAGAAATCATCGGGTTAATGTTATACCTGACTTCGGGACCGATAATAAAACCGGCACCCCAGTCCATTTCGTCCGTATTTTCACCCCAAACATTTCCATAGTTAAAGGCAACACGACCACTAACGTTAATTTGAGCAAATACAGCACTCACAGCGACCAAGGCCACAAGAACCAATTTTTTCAACATACGCACTCCTTGTTTGTTAAAAAACTCATAAAGAATATAATATAAAACACGTTGTTATACAAGCAATTTCAATAAGATTCTCAATCAAAAAGCCCAGCACTTGATGCCAGGCTTCTTGCGTTTTAAAATTTGCTATTCAAGCTAGATTACATGAACCAGTAGGCCACGCCAGCCTGGAAGCGCAGATTCTTGAAGTTATCAACTTCCTTGGCCATGCTGGTCATGCCAAAGGCCACACGGAAGTTCAGTTCAAGATTCGGAATGATAACGAATCCTAAACCGCCGACAAGGCCAAATTCGAAGGATTCCACTTCAGAAGAGATATCTTGACTTTTGGAAGCGCCCTTAACTTCGCGCGTCTGGTTCGCACTCAAGTTAAAGCCAAGCGTGAGACCTGCATCCAAGAAGAATGTAGGCGAAGCATTAATGCGCAACAGAACCGGCACATCTAAATACATAAAAGTAACGGCATTCTCGACATTATAGTAGCCGTTATCGTATTCATCGGACATTCTGCGATAATCCAGTTCCAAGCCAGAAATCAAGGACAGCACCGGGCTGACATTGTACTTGACATCGACACCGGCATTAAAGCCTGCTCCCCAGTTGGCGTTGTCCGTATTTTCGCCCCAAATGGTACCAAAGTTAAAGGCAGCACGACCGCCAACATTGACTTGAGCAAACACGGCACTCGTCACGACAAGGGCTGCGAGAAGAATTTTTTTAAACATATTAAGTCTCCTTTTTTTGTTTGTATTGTAAATATAGAAAAAATTCCATACAACATCAATTTAACGAAAAAGCCCGGCACTTGGTGCCAGGCTTCTTGCGTTTTAAAATTCGCTATTCAAGCTAGATTACATGAACCAGTAAGATATACCGGCCTGCAAGCGGAGGTCCTTAGAACCGACTTCACTTACATCCATCATGTTGGTTAAGCCGAGATGCATACGGAGGTTGATGTCGAGGTTCGGAATGACAGCAAAGCCCACACCGGCAATAAGACCCACTCCGATAGTATTCATGTTGTCGATATCAACGGATTCTTCATGACCGCCAGCCTTCGCAGTTGCCTTTGCAGCAACATTGATACCAAGATTCAAGCCGGCATCCACAAAGAACTGGGGATTGACGGCAAAACGGGCCAAGAGCGGCAAATCAATGTACCAGAAGGAATAAGAATAATCCACGCCAAATTCCTCAGTGGCAATTCTACGAAGATCCACTTCAACACCCGGAACAAAGGCGATTGTCGGAGTCACATCAATACGGGCAAGAGCACCGGCATTGAAACCTGCACCCCAGTTGGCGTCGTCCGTATGATCACCCCAAACGGTTCCGAAGTTGAACGCGGCACGGGCACCAACGTGAACCTGGGCAAACACGGCACTCGTCACGACAAGAGCTGCGAGAAGAATTTTTTTAAACATATTTTTATCTCCTTGTTATATGTTGTGATTAATATAGCATAAAACCTTTGGGCAAGACAAGTTTTTTTTATAAAAAACTTAAAGTTTCCGTTGTGAAATTTTACATTCTTTCGCTTTTTCCGCAAATTTTCGCCTCAAAAAAACTTTTTACCATAAAATCAACCAAATTTCCGCATATTTGATTTATTTTTGTACCAACAACGCAACGCACTATTCCCATAAGGATACAGAAATTGAACAGATTTTTCCTGATACTCTTCTTTTTTGCAGTAATTTTTTTCGCCTGTAACGAAGTGCAAGGGCAAAAGAATTCCAGGAAGACTGTTTCTGTAATGATTTACAGCGAGTATATCAATCCAAGCTTGCTGAAGGACTTCGAGAAAAAAACAGGCTATAAAGTCAATCTTGAACTGTACGAAGCTCAAGAAGAAATGCTCGTGAAACTCCAGACTGCCGGTACGAAAAAGTACGATGTCATCATCGCGTCGGATGTTGTCATCCAGCAAATGATTCAAGCCGGTTTAGTCGCCCCCATCGATACAAGCAAGATTCCGAACCGAGTCAACGTCGCGCCGCAATTTCTCGGACAGACATACGACCCGACAAACGCCTACAGTCTGCCCTACCTCTGGGGCACCACGGGGATTCTCTTCCGCGGAGAAAAAATCCATCCGGACAGCGCAAGTTACTCCATGCTCTTTGACGCCAAGAACACCAAGGGCAACTTCAGCCTTCTCAACGAAAGCCGCTCCATGCTCAGCATGGCGCTCCAGGCCATCGGCTACGACGCCAACAGCATAAAGCAAGAAGAAATCAACAAGGCCGTGGATTACATTTTGCAGGCAAAAAAAGATCCGCACTTTGTCGGCTTTGACGGTTCCGTCGCAGGTAAGAACAAAGTGCTTTCCGGCGAGAACTGGGCAGCCATTGTCTTCAACGGCGAAGCTCAGGCCGCCATCAACAAGGATTCCACGTTGCAATTCGTAATTCCCAAGGAAGGTTCGTTCATGTGGGTCGATGCGATGCTCATCAGCTCCAAAGCCGCAAACGTCGAGGGAGCATACGCATTCATGAACTACATCCTGGACGCCGAAGTCGGCGCAAAACTCGCAAAATTCATCAACTACGCGACACCGAACAAGGCAAGCCTCGAAGTCATTGACGAAAAATTCAAGAGCAACCGCGTCATCAACCCGAACGAGCAAGAAATCAAACGCATGGAACTCCTGGAAGATTTAGGGGAATCCACAAAGTCCTACGACGAAGCCTGGATTATCGCAAAGACTCGGTAATTTGCACGAATTTTTACGTACAAAAACAGACCCCGGTATCCCGCAACACTTCGGTAAACTCAGTGCATCGCTAGTGCGGGACAGGCTCAAGCCGGGGTGACAGTCTTAAAAAAAGCCCGCGCTCACAAAGGCGCGGGTTTCTTTATGCAAAACTTTTACGCTGTAGATGCTATTACATGAACCAGTAAGAGACACCGAGCTGGAAACGCATATTCTTGAAATCGAAATTCGGTGAAAAATCACCTTCTTCATCGTCATCGTCGCCAAAATTATTGCTCGAAGTTCCCGGGCCATCAGACGAAGCCTTTTCGAAGTCGATCATATTCGTCAAACCGAATACAGCGCGGAAATAGACATCAAACTTGTCCGTGAAAGAGTAGCCGAGACCCGCAACGAGGCCGAAATCGACAGTACTTACCATTTCGCTTTCAATATCTTCACTGTTTTCGACGCCCAATACTTTCATACTCACGCTAGCTATTACGTTGATACCCAAGTCAATGCCAGCGTCAAAGAAGAAGTTCGGGTTCAAATTGATACGGGCGATTACAGGAATATCCACATACATGAAGGAGAACGTTGCTTCAGTGCTAAAAAGCATTTCCAATTGGGCATCATATTGAGAGCTATACCCGTATTCGCTGGTCATAAACGGGGCAACCATTTTCTTCACGAATGCGCCGTAATCCCAAGGAATTCTGCGATAATCAACTCCAATTCCGGCAAGGAGAGAAAACTGCGGATTCACAATAATCTTGGCATCGACACCGACATTGAAACCGGGGCCCCAACCAAGTTCTATCGCGTCCGTATTGTCACCCCATGCAGTACCAATGTTACCTGCAGCACGAGCGCCAACGTGAATGTTTTGAGCAAAGACTGAGCCTACAACAAAAGCTGTAGCGAGAATAATCTTTTTTAACATAGAGTCTCCTTATTTTGAATATACAGGCAATATAAAATAAAAAAATCAAAAAACAAGTTTTTTGCTCCAAATTTTTCATTCGTTTCGTCTGGTTTAAATTTTAAGAACAAAAAAAGCCCTGACAGGCAGGACTTTGTAAAAACCTTTTAACCGAAATGGGCTGCACTATAGGCGCCACCTATTAGATATCTTCGCTCTTTTTTATCGGAATCGGCAAAAACGGCGGTTCCAGTTCCAAACTAATCGGACAATGGTCCGAGCCCATCACGTTGCTATGAATTTCGGAACTCACCACGTTCGGCATGAGGGCTGCATCGACAAAAGCGTAATCCAGGCGCCAACCGACGTTGCGTTCACGGGCGCCGAAGCGATTCGACCACCACGAATAGGCATCGCGGGTATCCGGGTGCAGCGTGCGGAACGTATCGACAAAGCCGTCCTCGACGTACTTGTCCATCCACGCGCGTTCAATCGGCAAGAAACCGCTCACGTTCTCGTTTTCCTTGGGGCGTGCAATATCTATTTCCTTGTGGCACGTATTGTAATCGCCAACGGTCACCACATGCTTGCCGTCGCGTAGCCACTGCTTGGAATTTTCCAGGAAAGCATCGTAAAAACGGAGTTTGTAATCCAGGCGGTCATCGCCCTGGCCGCCGTTCGGGAAGTAAATACAGTTGAGAACCCAGTCCGGGAACACCAGCTGGAGCACACGGCCTTCTTCATCGAATTCCTCGATTTCAAAGCCGTAGTTGACAGCATCGGGCTCAATCTTGGAATAGACTGCTACACCGCTGTAACCTTTCTTGCGTTTGCACGCGTTCCAGTAAGTGTAGTAGCCTTCGCGGTTTGCCACTTCGGCAACTTGGCTTTTTTCGGCCCGAACTTCCTGAAGACAGAGCACATCGGGATCGGCCGCAGTGAACCAATCATCAAAGCCCTTCTTCAGTGCGGAACGAATTCCATTGACATTCCAACTGTATATTTTCATTTTACACCAATCTCATTTTCAACGCCAAAGATAGAATATTTTTTCAAACTCCAAAGGGTTAATGCATTTATATGCTACATTTTGTTAATAAAATTTTACAATATGCAGTTAAAGACAGAAAAATACACGTATTTTTTCACAAATTCAAAAAAAAAATCGTTTTGTAGTATAATAATCTTATATTTACGAACATGAAGAAAAAAAATTTGTTGCCTTTTTGCGTCCTTGCAATTTCAACGTTAGTCGGTTGCGGCGGTTCCTCCCAAAAAGGGGATGAACTCGAAATTCCGACCGACCTCCCCCCCATCTGCCGCGACATCGACTTCCATGCCGACCCTGACATGCGCGAAGTCTGCGGCGTGCGCAAGGCGTCAAGCCACAACATCGCCTACCGTAACATTCCGCAACAGCGCTACCTCATCAAGCCGTCCGAAACGTCCATCGTCAAGACGAACGGCAAGCTAGAACTCCGCTTCCAGAATTCCTTGCCGATTATCCTCGAAGGACCCATCAACAACGAACTTGAATTCAGTCAGGCGAAGCGCCTCGAACGCGTCAAGAACACATACGACTACCATGAAATCACCCGCAAAGGTTACGAACGCCTCCGCATTTTCAAAATGGGGATTCCGACCGACAAGGGAAACAAGTACGACTTCTGCTTCCGCATTCCCGAAAAGAGAGGTAACGACAGGACCCGCAGCAAGGCAATGGGTGTGAATATCGAAACCATGGCCTGCTCCGACTTCGACAATATCGTTTCGGCAAAGTAAAGGTCGCATTCCAGATGTTTGTTATCCCGGACTCCGTTCCGGGATTTCTTTTTTATAGATGTCATTTTTTATCCAACGTTATTTGCTAAATTATCGTGCGGTAAAAAAGTGAACGAAAACAAGTACATACATAACGCTTTGCGGCAGATTCACGTCGATACGCCCTGCTCGCCGATTTCCGGATTCTCGATTTCCGGGCTAGCGACCTACATCCAGATTCCCGAACTGGACTTTTGCATCGACATGGGAGAATGCCCGCTTTCGGCGATTCCACTGGACCACGTGTTCCTGACACATGCGCACGGCGACCACGCCCGTTGCCTGATGCGTCACCACAGCCTCCGCAAGATGATGGGCGTCGAACGCGACAGTGTCTATTACATGCCGGAATTCATTAGCGAAAACGCCAAGGAATGGATTAAGGCGGAAGCGATTTTCGAAGGCGTGGCCGAGACGAAATTCCGTTATCCGGAGATAGAGCCCGTCAAGGCAGGTAACAGGCAATTTTTGAGATACCGCAAGGAAATCGCACTGGAACCGTTCGAAGTCAAGCATTCCATCCCGGCGATGGGCGGCACGCTGTATTTTTACAAGAAAAAACTCAAGGACGAATTCCTCGGGAAGACCGCGACCGAAATTATCGAACTCCGCAAGAACGGCGTCGAAATCACGCGCGAAGTCTATGAACCGCTCGTAAGCTTTATGGGAGACTGCCTTGGCGAAAGTCTGCTTGACAACAGCCACGTTTTCCAGTCGAAAGTGCTCATTACGGAATGCACGTTCCTCGACGAGGGCGAAGAGGCGATGAGCAAAAAGAAGGGCCACAGCCACTTGAAAGACATCGTCAACGCGCTCAACGAACTTGGCGACGAAATCAAGTGCGAAAAAATCATCTTGAGTCATTTTTCGATGAAGTATTCCGAGAGGCATATCCGCGATGCGCTGGACAAGGGGATTCCGGACAAGTTCAAGGAGAAAATTGTAGCGTTTGTTTAGAGGATAGACGAGAGGGATTTTAGGAGTCAGGCGTCATCCTGAGGACCGTAGGGACGAAGGATCCAGTACAAATCCATCAAGAATACTTAACTGGATGCTTCAGCTTTGCCTCAGCATGACAAAATAAGATGTCAAGGAATCCGAAAAATTTTAAAACAGAGAACAAAAACATGGCAGAAGAAATCAACAACGAAAATTTAGAAGAAGAAAAGGCGCCGAAGGAAGTCGTGATTCCAGAGTTTTACCGCGACTTGAGCCAGGACCCGCAAATGAAGGCGCTGTGGCATTACGTGTTCCGCACGAATGGCGACCGCAAGCCAATCAAGACGCCGGACGGTTTGCCGCACAAACTCGACTTCACCTGGAAGGACATGTTCCCGAACGAAAACGGACACATCGAAGTGGAAATAGGAAGCGGCAAGGGCAACTTCATGACGGACTACGCCGAGATGCATCCGGATTACTTTATCATGGGTAGCGAATGGGATTTCACGTGGGCAGCCTTCGCACACAAGCGCATGGAAAAACGCGGAATCGTAGCACAGGGCAATGCCGCCATGTTGCGCGGTGACGTTTTCTACTTCTTGCGCGATGCCATGAAGGACAACACCGTCGATGCTTTCCACATGTATTTCCCGGATCCGTGGCCAAAGGAACGCCACCACAAAAACCGTTTGCTCCGTCCCGATTTTCTCGCCGAAGTCGCACGCTGTTTGAAGCCCGGCAAGCGCAAGTTCTACTGGGGCACCGACCACAAGGAATACAACGAAATCGCGCTCGAAACATTCGACGCATTCCCGGCATGCAAGGTCCTTGTCCGCAACACGGCTGAACCCACCGAAGGCATCATGACAGGCTTTGAACGCAAGTACAAGAAAGAAGGCCGCCCGATATATAGAAGTATTATTGAATTTGAGAAATAGGGATTAGGTTTTCAGGTATGGGCTCGCGAAGCGACCTCAAAGCGAGTTTACGAGCGACCCCATACCCCATAGCTGATATTATTTATTTTTAACTTATACAACATGTTAAAGCAACTTACAATTAACGGTTTCACATTGATAGCAGAGGCAGAGGTCCCTTTCCATGAGGGATTTACTGCGATTACAGGTGAAACGGGCGCCGGCAAGTCCGTCCTGATGAAAGCGCTACGCATGGTCTGCGGAGACAAGTCGCAGGCTTCGATGGTCCGCACAGGTGAAGAAAAAGCGGTCATCGAAGGAACATTCGATATTTCCAACGAGCCCGACGTCAAACAGATTCTTGCAAAACTCGAACTCGACGATGATGACGAACTCATTATCCGCCGCGAAATTCTTGAAAACGGCAAAGGACGCGCCCGCGTCAACGGTTCCGTCGTAAGCCTTACGGACTTGCAGGAGCTAGGAGAATCGCTAATCCAGATGCACGGGCAGAGCGAACAGCTATTGTTGCGCGACATCCGCACGCACGCCAAGATGCTCGACGAATACGCCGGCAACAGCGAACTGCTTGCCAACTACACCCAAAGCTACAACGCCTGGAACGGCGTTCTAGCAGAAATCGAAAAGACCGAATCCCGCGCCAAGGAACTCGCCGCACAGAAAGACTTCTTAAAATTCCAGTACGATGAACTTTCGAAGGCCGCACTCCGTGATGGCGAAGAAGAAGAACTGGAAGACAAAGTCACGGCAGCAAGCAAGAGCGAAGCCGAGCACAATCTGCTGAACGAAATCCAAGCGCTCATCGGCTGCGACAACGGGATTTTGGAACAGGTCCAGAACCTTCAGTACAAGTTGCGCAGTCTCGCCCAAAAGATTCCGCATTACGAAGAAGACTTGAATGCCCTCGTCGAAGTTGCTGACCCATTCGAAGGAATATGCAAGGACTTGCAGAGGCTCCGCCCCGCAAAGTCCATGAGCCCCGTCGAAATCGACCGCGCCAATTCCAGAATTGCGCTCATCCAAAAATTCAAGCGCAAGTACCGCACTGACGTGGCCGGGCTTATCGCGCTCACCGAACAACGTAAACAGGAACTCGACAGTCTCGAAAACCTGGATGCCGACCTCGACGAACTCAAGCGAAAGGCCGACGCGCACAAGGCCGAGACCTACCGCCTCGCAGCAAGTCTCACCGAGAAGCGCCGAGAAACAGCTCTTAAATTCGACAGCGCCGTGCAAGAGATGTTACAGAGCCTCGGCATGCCGAAAGCTAAATTTTTCACAAGCATCACGGAACAGGCCCCTACCGCAAACGGCGCCGACCGCATCGAGTTTTTGCTCGCCCCGAACCCGGGCGAAGGCGAAAAGTCGCTGCAAAAGGCCGTGTCCGGCGGCGAACTCAGCCGCGTGCTGCTCGCCATCAAGAGCGTCATGGCCGACCTCGACAAAGTTCCGCTTTTGATTTTTGACGAAGTCGATTCCGGAATTTCGGGCGAAACGGGCAACAGCATCGGCGAAGCATTGCGGAATCTCGGCAAGCACCACCAGGTGCTCACCATCACCCACCTGCATCAAGTGGCCAGCCGCGCCGAAAATCAGCTCGCCGTGAGCAAGAAAGAAGTTGACGGAAGGACTTTTACGTCCATTACCGACCTCGACAAGAACGGACGCATCGAAGAAATTGCTAGAATGTTAGGTGGAACGTCCGAAACCGTCCGAACGCACGCAAAGCAACTGTTGGAGAATAATCTATGACCGAAAAAACATCAGACGTACGTCTGCGCTCGCGCATTTGGAGCGTCTTGCGAGCACTCGTATTTATCTGCGTCATAATATTCATTTGGAAAGGCTGGACGACAATGGCATGTTCCTTCGTCGGAATTGCGCTTATCATGGGCTGGGTCAACCTCTACCAGCTTCGTTTCCAAGAAATTGAAAAACCTTATTACAGGCTTTGGCTCAATACTATCGATGGCTTTTTGCAGTTCACCGTGATGACCAGCATTTTCGTGCGCGACCTGCTCCAGAACGAGAGTGCCGAAAAAATTTTGGGCGTCGGCTGCGCCGTATTGCTGGCCCGACTGATTTCACATACTTTGTTCTCACTGGGCGTTCTCCGCGAAGGCAAGCAACTCCCCCGCAAACGCCGCTGGAGCAAACTCGCCAACCTGTCCATCACTATCACGATGGGCGTCTATTTGCTGAACCTGGAAAACTTCCAGCAAATCATGATGGTCATTTCCATTTTGCTGATTGCCGCCTCCACCGCTGCATACGCCTACTGGTACTACCGCGACCCGGCACACCGCAAACCGCTTTCGATTGCAAGCCAGCTCACCATGAGCCGCATCGTGCTCACACCGTTTTTCCTCTGGGTGTTCTTCTACGATAACGATTTGGACTACAGCAACAACAGCATCGTGTTCAAAGTGCTTGCACTCGTAATGGTGCTCGGCTTCATGCTCACCGACTATCTCGACGGCAAGCTCGCCCGCGCCATGGGCGAAGTCAGCACGCTCGGCAAGTACCTTGACCCGTTCAGTGACAAGATTTCGAACATGACGATTTTCATGTGCTTCATCGCGACAGGATATGCGCCGGTGTGGATGGTCGCGCTAATCTACTTCCGCGAATCCAGCGTAGAAACACTGAGGACGCTCGCCGCCAGCGAAGGCCTCGTGATGCCAGCACGCCGCAGCGGCAAATGGAAAACAGCACTGCAAGGCATTGGCATCGTCGCGATTTTGCTCGGCGCCATCGATCCAATACGCGCACTAATCCCCGGTTTCGAAAACATCTGGCTACAGTTCCCCGTTGTCGTAATGGGCATCATCACCACCATTACAATCATCAGTGGAATTGATTATTTCTATGCAAGCAAGCACATTCTGAAAAAGTTCGTATAGCAGAAAACCGCGCAAAAATGGCGAAAAAAACATAAAAAAAACTTATTCGACCTTTTAAGCCGCTCCGCAGGGTTGCCAAATCTATGATTTTTTTCTATATATGGGACAACCTCGACGCGGGGTGGAGCAGTTGGTAGCTCGTCGGGCTCATAACCCGAAGGTCGCAGCGTTCAAGTCCTGCCCCCGCTACTAAAAAGCGCAGATTTTAATCTGCGTTTTTTTATGCATATTCCTAAAATTCACTGGATTCTGCTCCTTCGAACCTAACTCTACTAAGGGACTGAAGTCCCAAGTATCGTATATCACGTTGTTCAGGATGACGCACACATTTCCTATCTGTAACCTAACCACTGCCAACTGTTAACTGCCAACTAAAACGCTCCTATTACAATCTCTAGTAACTAGTAACTATTAACTAGTAACTATATTTATCGCATGTCTCGCATTTCAGAACAAGAAGCTCTCGATTTATTTTTTAACGCACCGCTCGATGAACTTTGCGCACGCGCCAACGCCGAAAAAGAAGCGCGCCACGGCAAGTCCGTCTATTGGGTGAACAACCGCCAAATCAACTACACGAACGTTTGCGTGCTGCACTGCAAATTCTGCGCCTTCAGCCGCATCAAGAAAGACAGCCCGACCGCTTACGACTGGAATTACGAAACCATCCGCGACAAGACCGCCGAAGCTATCCGCGGAGGCGCCCGCGAGTTGCATATCGTCGGCGGACTCCATCCCGACCATCCGTTTGATTACTACATCGAAATGCTGCGCAAACTCCGCAAGGAATTTCCGTCCGCAAATTTGAAAGCTTTTACCGCCGTGGAAATTTGCCACTTCGCAAAGATTTCCAAGCAGCCGCCCGAGCAAATCATGGCAACGCTCAAAGACGCTGGCCTTGACGCACTCCCCGGCGGCGGTGCCGAAATTTTAGTACAAAGTGTACGCGACAAAATTTGCCCAGGTAAGGAAACCGGCGAAGAATGGCTCGACGTTCACCGCGCCGCACACAAACTCGGCATCCCGACAAATGCGACCATGCTGTTCGGGCATATCGAAAAAATCGAAGATCGCATCGCGCACATGAAAATGCTCCGCGACCTGCAAGACGAAGCCCCCGGCTTTTTCGCGTTCATTCCGCTCGTGTATCACCCGGAACACAATGCGCTCCATCAAATCGTCCCGAACATCACAAGCGAAGAAGACATCTTGCGCACGGTCGCCGTTTCTCGTTTGTTCTTAGACAATTTTCCGCACATCAAAGCTTACTGGATTCAGATGGGCATCGAGACAGCCATGAAGGCGCTCCATGCCGGAGCCTCGGATTTGGACGGAACGATTATCGAAGAAAAGATTACGCATGCCGCAGGCGCCACGGTCCCCGTTGGCATGAGCCCGGAACGCATGCAAAGCCTTATAAAAAACGAAGGCCTCGTTCCGGTGGAACGAGACGCTTTATACGAAAGATTTTCTTAGAAAGTAGGTTGTTTTTAAGCGCGTGTACAACAAAGCCCGCGCACTAGGACGTGGCAGGCTTGACATTCGCTTATTGTCATGCCGGCCAGTGTGCCGGCATCTCCTTTTCACGAACGTATAAACAGCACTGGATCCTTCGGGCTTGCGCCCTCAGGATGACGCGCAGGTCTACTTCTTCAGAACTTTCTTTCCGTAGTAGGCACCGCGGGCATTG
>JAFWRL010000272.1 GCA_017520105.1 Fibrobacter sp. | reverse complement strand
CCATCGAATTCCACGATTCAACGGGCAAAGACATAAACGTGAGCCTGCTCGGCCTCCCGCCTTCTGACGATTGGGTTTTGCATGGGCCTTATCTCGATAAAAGCATGATAAGGAACTCGTTTGCCCACTGGCTCTTCCGACAAACAGGACGTTATAGCCCGCGCACCAAATTTTTCGATCTGTACATCAACGGGGTCTATCGCGGCGTTTATGAACTTACCGAAAGAATCAAGCGAGGTAAATACCGCGTCAACGTGAGCAAGCTCAAAAAAACCGACATCGAAGGCGAGGAACTCACCGGAGGCTACATTTGGGAATTCGACTATATCATAGACAGGCACGGTGCAGGGTTTCCATCATACAATCCAGCAGACTTTCAAACTTCTGATGGAGTAAACGTCGTTTTGCGCTACCCCAAAAAAGAGAAAATTACGAAAGAACAGGAAGAATACCTAAAAAATTATTTGAACAATCTCGAAGCTTTAGTCAAGGACGGTAAAAACGGGAACGGATACGAAAACTACGTGGATGTAGCATCGACAGTGGACTATATATTGCATCAAGAACTCACAAACCATGCAGATGCCTATGTCTATAATTTTTTCATGTACAAGCCCAAGGATAGAACGGACGAGCACGGCAACAAGACCGTAGGCAAAACAACACTAGGCCCACCGTGGGATTTCGAACTAGCTTTTAAGAACAGTTTTAAGCCAGATAGTGGCAATAATGATAAAAAGGATACGAATTCCACCATAGGCTTTTTCCGAAGCAATAGTAGCTGGATAATAGAAAATAACTACAACAACATCAATGTTTCAACGGGTTTAGGTTCGTACACACTAGCAGGATGGCTAATTGAAATGTGGAGGGATAGCGTTTTCCAAATCGAGGTGTCAAAGCGTTGGGCTGAACTTCGCAGTGGCGTTTGGCACACCAAAACCATAGATGCCTATCTGGACTCCATGAAAACGTACCTGACGAGCGCCGCCGAAAGGAATTTCAAGCGCTGGCCAAATTTAGGGAAAGCAAGCGGAACCAATGACGAAGATCTGGAGCCTATGAAATACTGCGACACAAGCAGGCCTCAAAAAGCGAGAATGATTATGGGCGGATACAACGCAGAAACTTGGGATGGAGAATTCGAACACGTCCGCACGAAAATGAAAGAAAAAATGAAATGGATGGACGAGCAGCTCGGTTTTACGGAACCTGCAAGCCCTGTAGTATTCGAACCCATCATCCACGAACCCGACTGGCGAGCAGAAATGGGCGATACAAGTAAAGCCCGCATTGACGCCAATCATTTAAGCAGACTCTCTCCGACGAACTACTTCGTTGTCATCGGCAAGCGCCTTGAAATCCACACGAGCGTCGGAGGCACATTTGCACTTGTTGACCTGAACGGAGCAGTTCTTTATAAGACTCGCATCAAGACTGGGGTAACGACGTTAGCAGTTCCGACCAATGCACGGAACAAGCATTGGATTGCCACGCTCAACGGCAAAATGTTGAACAAATAGCCGAGCTTAGATTCGAGCAGACCAGAAGGACCTCCCCCGCGGGATGTCCTTTTTTTTGTGAAATTTCGCCATTTTTTAGAGAAATTTGCGGATGTCAGACTGTCAACACTTATAATGCATAATCTGTGATAAACGCATACTCCACCGACCTCATTATATAGATTACTATATGGAGTTTGGTCAAGGAGTATAATATGTTCAACAAATCAAAATTTTTCTTTTTTTTCATCGTTCTAGCGATGGCATTACCGATATTTGCGCAATCTTACGATTTGCCGCTGATTATCGTAAACACACAAAATAGGCAAGCGCTCCAGAAGGGCGCCGACAAGATTCCCGCCACCATGAGCATCCTGGACAAAGGCACGAACAGCGTTGCCGACAGTTCCAAGGGCGAAAAATACAACATCGGCATCAAGATTCGCGGACAAACCTCCGCCGACTTCCCCAAAAAGGGTTACGGCATCGAACTCAAGGCGCGCCCCTGCACGAACGTCGCCGACACGGCCTGCCACGACACAAGCCTCAAGGTTTTAGGCATGCCCAAGAACGCCGACTGGGTGTTCCACGGGCCGTATGTCGATAAGACGCTCATCCGCAACGCGCTCGCCTACTGGCTCTACCAGCGCACGGGCCGCTACAGTTCCCGTTTCAAATTCTT
>JAFWRL010000271.1 GCA_017520105.1 Fibrobacter sp. | reverse complement strand
TCGCGTAAGTTTTTCTCGTTAATCTATCTTTTTTCATTATTTCCGGTTGAGTTTGTTCAATTTTTGTATAGGCCCTATTTTTACATAGGCTTTAAAAATGCAAATATAAATAGAATATCGCGCACGCGCAAGAAATTATACAAAAAATTAACTTTTAAAAACACTTTTTCCTTCCACAAGACAACAAGAAAACTATAATCAAAACCAGGCCTCCATTCATCCTACCAGCCGAAAACTGTCAAAATAATTCCGAATTATTTCGCTTAAAAACGCGCTATTTTTTGAATCAAACAAGATTTTAGTACGAAAAACGCAAAAAATCGACAATTCCAGAAGCGACTGATTATCAGAGACTTCCGTTTTTCTTACATTTTTCGCACAAGTTAAAGCTATGCTTTCGCCTTGCCACTTGTGGCATCTGAGCCTGTCACTTATAACATCTAAGGCCGTCAGGTGATACAAGTAGTCGCGTCAGATGCCACATGTGACGCCCTCAGATGCCACATGTACCAAATTCACCAAGCAAAAAAGGAGTTGACAAAGCATCAAAATCATTTTTTCAGACGTTTTTTCACTCTAGAACACATTGGTCAGTTGACAAGATTTTGTAGTGAAAATTGAAAATTTTTAAAGCCCCGAAAGCATATAGAACTATGCTAAAAAGAGTGAGCGGACACACTCTTGTGCGACCGCTCTCTGAAATTTCCTTAACGGTTCAAATCTTTCATCATGTTGACACAGTTGCATTAAGAGGAACGTGGAGTTGCCTCGTGCAGGCTTATAACGCTCTCGTAGCCTCGAGAAGCCATTGGCGCTCGTCGTCATCGAGATGGGGCGCGAGAGTCTCGTAGACCATAGAATGGTATTGGTTGAGCCACTCCACCTCCTCGTCAAGCATCAAGTCGCGAAGAATGGGTGTGGTGTCGATGGGACAGAGCGTGAGCGGCTCAAACTGCAAGAAGCGCCCGAACTCGGTTTCTAGATAAGGTGTGACGAGGAGCACATTCTCTATCCGCACGCCGAAGCGGCCTGCGAGGTAGATGCCGGGCTCATCGGTAACAGTCATTCCTGTACGGAATGGAGCCGGTACCCACTCCATTCGGAACTGACGGGGACCCTCATGCACGTTCAGATACTGCCCCACTCCGTGACCTGTTCCATGTAGATAGTTCAGGCCCTCGCGCCATAAGTATTGGCGGGCGAGTATGTCCATCTGCGTGCCGGCTGTGCCGTCGGGAAACTTGCACATAGAGAGTTGGATGTGTCCGCGCAGAACGAGGGTGTAGATGCGGCGCTGCTCTTCGGATAGAGGGCCAAGGGCAATGGTTCGCGTGATGTCGGTTGTGCCGTCAAGGTATTGGGCACCGCTGTCGATGAGCACCAATCCGTGCGGCTCGACGGGAATGTCGGTCTCGGGTGTAGCCTCATAGTGCACGATGGCTCCATGTTGTTCGTAGCCGCAGATGGTGTCGAAAGAAATGCCTCGGAAGCCCGACTGCTCAGCCCTCAAGGCTGTGAGTTTTGCATCGAGCGTCATCTCGGTTTGTCCACCAGCCTCAACGGTGGGTTTCAGCCATTTCAGAAACTTGACCATTGCGATGCCGTCTTTCAGCATCGCACGCCTAAAACCCTGTATCTCGGTGTCGTTTTTTATAGCCTTCATCGCCTTTACGGGCGACTTTTCTTCAACAATCTGCACGTGGCT
>JAFWRL010000270.1 GCA_017520105.1 Fibrobacter sp. | reverse complement strand
GACATCATCATTTTCGTCACTCGTTCCACGCCGCGTTGCAGCCCGAGCGCCACAATCGAAAGCCCCGCAAACGTCGCGACAACCATCCAGAACGAAAGCAGCGGACCATTCCCGAGCATCTTGCCGAACTCAGCCCCGACTTCTGCAGGCGTCATCGTCATGAGGTCGCCCATCGTCACCATGCGGTAAAAGTAGAAGAGCATCCAGCCCGTCACCGTTGTATAAAACATCATCAACAGGTAGTTGCCCGCAATCATCGGGATGCCCGCCACATGCCACTTGTGCCCCGGCTTTTCGAGAGCCTTGAACGAACAACCGACACCACGTCTAGAAGCTCGCCCCACAGCAAATTCCATCACGAGAATCGGAAAACCAAAAATCAAAAGAAAGAAGAGGTAAATCAGCACGAAGGCCGCACCGCCATACTGTCCCGTGATAAACGGGAAACGCCACACGTTGCCAAGCCCGATGGCACAACCGGCCGCAATCAAGATAAAACCTAAACGGGATTTAAAGTTTTCTCTTTCTGCCATAACTTACCTCAAGTTCAAATTAGAATTTGATGGGATAGAGCAAATACCAATGGAATTCAGGATAGACCTGGATTGTCGGAGCCGGGAACTTAATGTAGTTCAAAGCCTTGATAACCGTGCGGGCTAAACGACTCTGCGGACGGAACGCTTCCAGGTCATAATCAAGTGCGATATAAAGTTCACGACGCGGATGCGGCTCTTTCGTATAAACCTTTTCGTCAATGCTGAGGCCAATTGCAATCGCAAGCCAACTCGGGTAATACCTGCGGGCAGCCTCGGGCAACATCCTGTACGGCTTGATCGAAAGCCAATAAGTGTGGTTCACGTAATCATCCGTAAATATACCATTGGACGCATTGTGTTCAAAGTTATAGTACGCATCGGAATTGATCCAATAGCTCCACTTTAAATCTATATACTTACACAAAGGCACATAGCGCTCGGCCATAGGCCAAAAACCGCCAATACTTCCAGCCAGCACGTCAAAAATGCTAAAGCCCCACTTAGGCCCAAAGCCATCCTTGATGTCGATTGCAATGTGGGTGGATACGGCCGACAATCCCGCATACAAGTATGACCGGAACTCGCTAGCCCCCGCCCATCGGTACCCCTCGTAAAAGATTTCGGCAACGACGGCTCCCGCCGCAAAATGACCGAACTTGTCGAGGTTCAGCGCATAGTCAAAATCATTCTCGAAATGGAAGCCGCGTTCTTCGTTTTCCCACCATCCCTTGGCAAAAACAAGACCATAGGCAGCAGCATAAGCCACCAAAGTCAAGGACGCCACGCCGAATAGTTTTGCAGGCTCCAGTTTCGGATAGATATCGACAGAATCTTCGCTCCGGTAATCCCACGTGGAATCACGCCATGTCGGCGGATCCCATGGAGACGAAAAAGCTGTCGCCGGAAACACCAGCAACAGCATAAGCAATAACGCACAAATTTTTGTGCTCAATTTGCGAGAAGCGAAGAGGCCAAGAGCAGAACCATTGGCCTTACGCATTAATTCCTCGCAAAGATGATAACTCCATTTTGGCCTCCAAAGCCAAAGCCGTTACTCATGGCGTAGTCAATCTTCTGATTTTCAGCACCATTTTCACAGACGTTCAAGTGAATCGCCGGATCCTTGTCGAACACGTTGAGAGTTCCATGAACCTTCTGTTCCATAACAGACATGATGGTCACAACGGATTCAAGCGCACCAGCGGCACCCAGGCAGTGACCAATCATCGACTTGGACGAGTTCACCTTGAGGTTATCGAGAGCCGATGCGGAGTTCTGCTTGAAGAGCGTTTCGATGGCAGAGCATTCCGCAATGTCACCGAGCGGTGTCGAGGTTCCGTGGGTATTAATATAGCTAATATCCTTGG
>JAFWRL010000026.1 GCA_017520105.1 Fibrobacter sp. | reverse complement strand
TCCGATGGTCGTCCTCGTGAACCAGGGTTCTGCCAGTGCCGCTGAAATCGTCTCCGGCGCATTGCAGGACTGGGACCGTGCGTTAATCGTCGGCAAGACCTCGTTCGGTAAAGGTTCCGTACAGACAATCTTCCCGCTCGATAATGCAGGCAACGCCCTCAAGCTTACGACCGCATTCTACTACCTGCCCTTCGGACGTTGCATCAACAAGCCCGAAAATGGCATCAAGGGTCTTTCGCTGCAAGACGAAGAAATAGACGAAGAAGAAAAAGATACGGCAAAGACGGACACCGTCAAGGCCGATACCGCCAAGCGCGACACGTTCTACACGAACAACGGCCGCATGATGTTCGGCGGTGGTGGCATCAAGCCGGACGTCGATGTGGAACTCGACCCGATGCCTTGGGTCGTCCAAGTGCAGGAACGTATGGCCATGTACTTCAAGTTCGCCGTCAAGATTCGTCCGAGCCTCGAAAAAGCAGGCGTTCAGATGAACTCCGATTGGGTCGTTCCTGATTCCCTCTTCACGCAGTTCAAGGCGTTCTGCAAAAAAGACACGAACTTCATGAAGGTCAAGAGCAACGCCCTCGTCGGCGTGGATCAGCTTGAAAAGAGCATCATCCGCGAACAGAACTACATGGGCGACAGCGCAAAGACCATTTCGGATTCGAATCTCGTCAAGAGAATCGGCGAAATGCGCAAGGCTCTCGAAGATAACCGCGATGCCCAGTTCGAAGCGAACAAGGACTACATCAAGGACGGCATCAAGCGCGAGCTTCTCACCGCATTCGTGAACGATTCTGTCAGTACCGCATTCTCGCTCAAGCGCGACAAGCAACTGAACGAAGCCATCAAGTATCTGAAAGACGAACAGCTTTACAAGAAGTTGATTAGCGCTCCGCCGAAATCGAAGAAGAAAGCCGCCGCCAAGGCAAAGAAGTAACGGTTCCCTTTGATTGCGTTGATAAACAAGATGGCTGAAGGCCTCGGCAGGGCCGTAAGACGCTTCCTGAATAAGGTTGTGGGTTACATCGTGTTCATCTGGGAACTGTTCAAGAACATCCCTGGAGCGTTCACGAATTTGCACACGACTGTGGAGCAGATGCACCATGTGGGTATCACGAGCATTCCCGTGGTGTTCGCGGCATCGCTTGCCACAGGAGCCATCATGTCGTGGCAGCTCGCCTACCAGTTCGGCGATATGATTCCCATGATGTTTGTCGGCATGGCGGTCGGAAAATCCGTCATGGTGGAACTCTGCCCCATCCTTACCGCCATGGTGCTTGCAGGGCGTATCGGCGCTTCGATGTGTTCGGAACTGGGTACAATGGCCGTCACGGAACAGCTCGATGCGTACAAAGTATTAGGCTTAAATCCTTACAAGTACTTGCTTGCACCTAGACTTATCGCGACAGTCATCATGCTCCCGGTGCTTACCATCTTGAGTATCTTTATCGGCATTGTTGGCGGATACGAAGTCGCCCACCTCTACAAGGAAGTTTCATTCTCAGTGTTCTTTTACGGCGTGCGCATGTTCTACCAGAACTGGGACCTAGTCGTGGGCCTCATCAAGGCGACGCTTTACGGATTCTTTATTTCGAGTTACGCCTGTTTCTTTGGTTACTTCACCCACAGCGGTGCAGAAGGCGTAGGGAAAAGCACCAAGGCGACCGTTGTTGCAGGCATGACAAGCATCTTGATTGGCGGGTTCACACTCTCCAAATTGTTACTTGTCTAAGACAAATTTGTACTAATGTTCGAAACCAAGCGCACAAGCAAAAAGAGTTATACGGGGAACAAACTTCAGGACATCAGCGTCCTTTTGGACCAAGTCCTTGCAAAGAGGCACATCTCCGAAGACCTCCATTTCAAAACGATTTCGGAGCGTTTTTCGGAGGTGGTCGGACCCCTGCTGATAGGCCATGTAAAGCCCCAAAAAATAGACAAAAATATATTGGTGCTCCATGCCGACAATTCGGCGCTCAAGTTCGAACTAAGCATCCAAAAAAAAGCTATTATTGGTAAGTGTAATACCCTTTTGGGGAGACCGTTTATTCAAGGAATACGATTCGTCTAAGAGGGGCTTAATAGAGGATTTATGGCAGAAGAAACAGAAGAAGTTAAGAAGGCGGAAGCAGATTATAGCGGTTCAAGCATTACCGTTCTCGAAGGTCTAGAAGCAGTTCGTGTCCGCCCCGCAATGTACATTGGTTCCACCGATATCCGCGGTTTGCACCACCTCGTTTGGGAAGTGGTCGATAACTCCGTAGATGAAGCCCTTGCCGGTTTCTGCAACCATATCGAAATTTCCATTTTGCCGGGGAATGGCATCCGCGTTACTGACAACGGTCGCGGCATCCCGACGGACATCCACCCCAAGGAAAAAGTGGGTACCATCCAGGTCGTGATGACAAAGCTCCATGCCGGCGGCAAGTTCAACAACAGTTCGTACAAGGTTTCCGCCGGTTTGCACGGCGTGGGCGTGAGCTGCGTGAACGCACTTTCTAACAAGCTTATCGTGACCGTTCGCCGCAACGGCAGAGTCGTAAGGCAGGAATTCGCAAAAGGCATTCCGACCGGTCCGCAAGTCGATATCGGCCCTTCCGATGGTACGACAGGTACATCCGTAGAATTTTATCCGGACGATACGATTTTCAGCGAAACAGTTTATGTGTATGACACGCTCGCCACGCGTTTCCGCGAACTTGCGTTCCTCATGAGCGGGCTACGCTTGACGCTCACCGACGAACGCGATCCGGAACACCAGCAAACCGACACGTTCTGTTTCCCCGGTGGCGTTTCGGAATTCGTGCGCTATGTCGATGAACACCGCACACCGCTTTTCCAGAACCCGATCCACTTGGTGCTCCCCGATGGTCAATACCCGCTCGAAGTCGCCATGTGGTACAACGACGGCTATCAGGAAAACTTCTTCAGCTTCGTAAACAACGTAAACACGTACGATGGCGGTACTCACGTGACCGGCTTCAAGACAGCCCTCACCCGCGTCATCTCGAAGTTCGCGCAAGACATGCCCAAAGGCAAGAAAGAAGCGCAAATTACAAGCGACGATATCCGCGAAGGACTCACCGCCGTCATCGCCATCAAGGTTTCCCAGCCGCAATTTGAAGGCCAGACCAAGCGCAAACTCGGCAACTCCGAAATCGCAGGCTACGTGGCATCCGCATTTGGCGCAAAACTCGAAGAATACTTCCAGGAAAATCCGGCTGCCGTCAAGATTATTTTGGACAAGGTCTATAACGCAGCACTCGCTCGCGAAGCCGCACACCGCGCACGTAACCTTGCCCGCCGCAAGAACGTCCTCGAAAGCGGTGGACTTCCGGGCAAGCTTGCCGACTGCTCCAGTCGCGACCCGAAGGAATGCGAAATGTTCATCGTGGAAGGTGACTCTGCAGGCGGTTCTGCCAAGATGGGCCGTAACCGCGAATTCCAGGCGATTCTCCCGTTGCGCGGAAAGATTTTGAACGTTGAAAAAGCGTCTTTGCACCGCGTACTCGATACCGAAGAAATCCTGAACCTGGTGAACGCCATCGGAACAGGCATCGGCACCGAATTCAAAATCGAAAAACTTCGTTATGACAAAATCATCATCATGACCGATGCTGATGTCGATGGTTCGCACATCCAGACGCTCCTCCTCACGTTCTTCTTCCGCTACATGCGCCCGCTAATCGACGAAGGGCATATTTTCCTCGCCATGCCTCCGCTGTACAAGATGAAGGTGGGCCAGAAGGAACGCTACCTCTTCGACGAGAAAGAGAAGGACAAGGCCATGGCCGAGGTCGAAGACCGCAAGAACGTGACCATCAACCGATTCAAAGGTTTGGGCGAAATGTCGCCGGAACAGCTGAACGAAACGACCATGGACCCGAAAACGCGTTTCCTCAAGCAATGCCATGTCGAAGACAGCGTGCTTGCCGACCAGATTTTCAGCATGCTCATGGGCGAAGACGTGGAACCGCGCCGCAAGTTCATCGAAACAAACGCATACAAAGTTCTGAACGATTTGGATATTTAAATGAGTCCGACGAAAGCCGACTTCAAAGCAGTCTTATCGCAAGCCCGTGATCTAGTTAAAGAAGAATTGGAACAGACGGAAAACGTCATCATGCAGGTGGCAAAAAAAGCCCCTGCCGGGATTGTTGATCGTCTCGTTTCGCTGTTCAGCCGTAAAGGGAAGCGCATCCGTTCGACGCTGCTGTGCCTGCTTGCTAATTGCGGTACAGAAAAGCCCGACCTCAACCGCGTGGCTCACGCTTGCGCTGCCGTAGAACTCTTGCACCTCGCAAGCTTAGTCCATGATGACATCATCGACGGGACCGACGTTCGACGCGGGCAAAAAACCGCCCACCGCGAATGGGGAACGCAAATAGCCGTGCTCATTGGCGACAACGTACTTTCACAGTCCATGCGTTGCGTCATCGACGAAGAAGCGAACATCCCCGCCATCATTTCCGATGCTGCAGACAAGCTCATCGTCGGTGAAATTTTGGAGCTGGACCATAGCGGTGATATGGGACTTTCCCGTAAAGATTACAATGAAATCATCGATGGAAAGACAGCAGCACTCATTGACGCAGCAGCACGAATCGGCGGCATATTGGCAGGTTTCGACCAGCCGACAGTTGACGAATGCGCCAAAATGGGAACGCACTTCGGCATCGCATTCCAAATTATCGACGACCTGCTCGATTACGGTTACGGCTCGGTGAACATGGACAAGGCGAAGTTCACAGATCTTTCGAACGGGCTCATCACGCTCCCGTTGCTCTATTACTTTGAAGACTGCAACGCCGAAGAACGCACCGAAATGGAGAACCTTATCGCGAAGGCTTCGGAAGAAGGCATCCCCGAAAAGATTTTCGAACGGTTGACAACCAAAAAGAGTCTTGAGAAAGCAAAAGCAGAAGCTTTGGAACACCTCGAACAGGCATTGGCAATCGCAGACAAATTCCCCAAAAGCAATTTCACCGACGATTTAGTCGCCATGTTCTCGAGCATGAGCGAACGCGGAAATTAGAAAACATTTTATACGCATATAAAAAACGCGGTTTTGAAGCCGCATTTTTTAACAATTAGAACAGATAGGTGAAGAAAATGCCCAGGGGACTTTCATACACATGAGTCCCTATACCATCTAATGATGAATAAACGTAGTCATTCCCCATCGTCAAACCAACACGGTAATGCTCGTTTATCATGTAACCTATAGAAAAAATTCCAGATGAGCTCCACGCATTTTCTTGCGGTATGTCCGCCGTCGTGCTCTTTCCATCCTGTTCACCCCAGAAGAACGTCGGGAAACCATAAGTCCCAGCCAATTCTATATAAATCATTTTTTTGATATAGAAACCTAGCCCCAAACGCAAATAAGGGTTAAAATACGAAATGCTCCCTTCATGACCAGCACGGTCCCAAGACCAGCCGTTACGTTGGAAACCAAAAGCCGGAGACAACGAGAACCAACGTAGCGGACGAAATTCCCAGCCACCATAGACTTGAATATCGCCATTGCCCAAGAAATGACTGCCATCATGCACCCATCTCCCATCATACCTGGATTCCACTTTAACTTTGGACAAAGCGATGACACCGTTCGCAAAAAAACGAGATTTGTAATCGTTCGCAAGAACTATCACAGGGAGCAACAATAACAATAAAAACTTTTTCATCGTCCACCCCCTATTTCGCGCTCACAGCATTGCAAGCATTTTCGTCTTTTGTACGAGAATATTTTCGTGACAGTTCATTACGAAAGTCAAGATTACGATTGCCGTGATTCATCAGCTGACCAACACCGCTCAATTTGCCATTGACCAAGCGGATCGGAAAGTCCTTTTCGTAAACAAGAGTATCACTCCCCAGAGAAAAATCAAAAATCCATCCATATCCACCCGTGCCAGCAATATAAACAGGCAAAGGGTCAACAGTACCATTTATATCAGTAGAAACGTTTGGAAGGACATCTACACCAGTTATTCTGGCAACATAAGTAAAAGAGGAATCTGCACGAACGCAGAATTCTATACAAGTTTGTGCTGGCGTTACATCGAAATGTTGATAATCAATTTTGTACATCGTAGTCTTATCAACTTTAACATCCACGTTCAAATTTTCTGTAGAAAGCCAGCAACCGACTACATCGTGAACGCCGGGAGCATAGTCAGATTCATCGTCGGCATAGTCAAAATAAGAACAGCCACAGAATGCGAACATCCCGACAAAAGCAAGCCGGCGAGAATTTTTTTCATATAAAACCCCATTCGTTTATGCTTATTAATATAACAAATTATGTATAAAAAGCAATGCATTGGATCCTTCGAGGCTTTACGCCTCTCAGGATGACGGGGAGAAAACTGATCCCGGCACTGCGGCCGGGGTGACAGTCTCAGAAAAGGTTTTTAATCATCCCTTTTCAATTTCCAGTTTTCAACATTTGTTGAGTCTGGAATTAAGTATCTATACGGATGTCTGCAAATATAAGTATTACCATCATACTCCTTTGTAACATCCTTGGCATTTTTCTCATAGACACACGCACCTAATTTCTTTTCCAAATCAGTGAAAGGCCTAAATAACGTACACGAGTTCACGTTTACAGATTCAAGCTCCACACAAACAACACTATCCTTGTAAAAATCCGATGTAGGAGCCGAAATTTGAAAAGTTTGTCCACTGTATGTACAATGCATTGAATCATACGACTTTGAAAGTACGTTCGACATATAATTCAATACATAACAATAATCATATTCCTGACGCACAAGTTTTTCCTTGAGCGCCCAATCGTCCAAAAGCTCATACAACATATAATAATTTTTCAAAAGATAGTCCGCCGACTTGACGCGAGCTACAGAATCTTGCCACAATCCACTAGTAAAGTTTTTCCTAAACTTTTCGATATCCTTGACAAACGCAGAATCCGTTCCGCCATAGAAAAACAAGACATACGGGAAATATTCTGTGGTACTTTTTTTCAGTTCGAGTTGTTCAGAAAGGCCCACTCCAAAGCTAGATTCTAATGACGATAATGACGTATCACGATATAGCGAGAAAAGTTCGTACACGGCCTTGTTTTTCGCGGTCACAAAAGGATACCCTTCCTTTACCAACTGTTTAATCCGCGGAATTTCCAAATGCGAAAACAATCTCAAATAAAGAGAGTCTGAAACCGCTGCGATATCCGTCATGGATTCAAACGTCACGTCATGACCGGAAGAATCGAAATTCTTCCAAAGTCCAGACGTAGTGATTTGCACATATCTATTTTCATAATCACGTTTTTCGATTTCAAAAGTTTTTTTCTCTGCATCAAAAGAAACATCTAGTTCATGAGTTTTCTTTAAATTTGAATCAAGTTCGAATGCATTTACAGATTTCGGAACGAAAGACACCGGAAAAACGAGCCTTCCATATATTTCCCTTTTTGTCATTCTTTTTTGCATATACTGTTCGTAAGCATCATCATTGTAACTAACATCAATCGAATCCGAACAACCGATAAAAAAGAAAATAAGAGTCAATAATAGAAATTTCATATTTACCATCCCGGATTCAAAGGAGCTGTGCAGTGTTCGAATTTTCCTTTTCCAACTTCAACATCCCAAGAGATAAAGATTGAATCCGTCTTTAAATTCAAATGGAAAAGAAAATCTATTACTTTTTCTTCGTAATCATCATTTATTTGCCTAGATTCTCTCGCCTTAGATATTTCAAATTGTGGCGGATGAAAAAGTTCCATGTACGAATAATCGT
>JAFWRL010000269.1 GCA_017520105.1 Fibrobacter sp. | reverse complement strand
TTGCGACGGGCTATCCCATTATAGAGTTTTTCTTGACCGTTTGTGGGGTGGCTCTGTTCGACCGGAACGGTGGCTCCGCATTTTCCGGAAAGGTGGCTCTCTAGCACCGGACTCGTGGCTCAAAGTACGCCGGAATAATCACCTATGGCCATAGCTTCTCCAAATTGCTCTGTGTTGCTTTTTGATTTGTCTGTGTGAACGTCTGCTGTTGCCACTGCAACAAAACAAATAAGTCCTGTGATGGTAAGGCCGCCACCAATAAGTGTGCCAGCAACGCTTACTCCATCGCTTGACCCGGCATATGTTTGAGCTAATAACTTGTTGTAAGCCACAGTGCTGTCGGCTTCTATGAAAGAAGAGCTTGTGTCGGTGTTCGTTTTGTACCATGGTGGTATTGGTTGTGCAAATGTGTTGCCAATTAGCGAACAAACTAGTAAAAGGACGAAAATAATATTTTTGCAATTAGTCATATACTTTTCTCCTTACTCCTTTTAAATATATGCTAATGCAAAGAAAATGTTGTGTTTTTTAGAAAAAAAGAGACGGTTGCTTTCGCGGACGTGATAAAGTTCGCGTAGTCATTGTGATGGCATCGATTGTTATGCAAAAAAAGACCCCGACCTTGGGGGCCGAGGCTAAAATCTGCAATCTCGCTCTTAATCTGCATCAGCTTCAATCGGCACGAATGCATTCTTGCTGTTGAAGTTTTCAGGCAAATCCCAGTCGTCGTCTTGAGGCATGGCTGCTTGCGGCTTGGGCGGCTGCGGTTTTGGCGGTTGCGCTGTTGCCGGTTGCGTGGTCGGCGTGGCGGTTCCGGATTGTGCGACCGGTGCTGCGCCTGCCTGCGTTCCTGCAGCGGTCTGCTTGGGCTGTGTCGCGGTAGAGGCTTCTGCGGCGCGTTTTGCGGAGTCTGCCTTCATGACTTCCGAGACTGGCCTTGCATCAGCTGGGATGGCCTGCTGTTGCGTTGTCTGCGCGCTTGCCTGTTGTGCGGATGCCGGCTGCGTTCCTGTGCCAACCTGCGTTCCGGTTTGCGGGGCGTTCGGCATCGGCAAGCTCACGACAATTCCGGATTTCGCAATTGTTTCGGCGGCAAGCTTCTGGACTTGCGGCGGCGTGAATCCCGGCACGTCGAGCCACGGCAACGGGCGGCCTTTTTCGCCGTTCACGAGGGCGGCTCCTGTCATCGGATCGACGGTCAATTCGCCACGTTCGTTTGTCAGCATCAGCGGCACTTCGCCGGTGGCTAGCATCGAAATGTCGAGGAAGTCGATTTGGTTCGGGAGCCCGAGAATGTCAATTTCTTCTTTGGCGAATGTCGCCCATTGCGGTAAGCCACCCGAGGCGCCTGCAATACGTGTGCGCCCTGATTTCAAAGGCTTGTTATCGTCAAAGCCCACGTAGCTGCCAATTGCGATAACGGAATCCAGTGCAACGCCGTTCTTTTCTTTGACGTACATCGGGAGCGCACCCAAGAAGGCCACGTTCTTGTAATCGTTTGTTGTACCTGTCTTGCCCATGACTGGGTAACGGAGCTTTGTTTTCTTGTCGGGGCTATAGACGCTGAGGGCTGAAACCTGGCTGTGCGCCGTTCCGTTCGTAAACACGGAACGCAGCATTACGCCCATCTGCGTTGTCACGGTATCGTCGAGCACGGTCTTCGATTCCATCTTGTTCCTGAAGATGACTCGTCCGTCGCGGTTCCTGATTTCCTTGATAAAGCAGGGTTCTGTCCAGTCGGCGTCCTTGCACTTGAAAACTTTGCCCGTGAGGATTGTCTGGTAGGCCGTGCTGATTTCGGCAATCGTAATGTCGTTCACGCCGAGCGGCATGCTGAACACTTTCTGCAATTTTTGGCGAATGCCGATTTCCTTTGCAAATCTCGCATAGTCTGCCATGGCAAGCGCACGGCGGTAATCCGGCCAGTAGCGCAGATGTTCCATGGTGAAGTAGTCCGCATCGCTGTCGATAGGTTCAATCATTGCGTTCAAACGCTTGAAATCGGCGAGCGTGAAGTTTTCTATAAGTTGTACGGAATCGAGCGGCTGGAGCTTTGCGGATTCATCCGGGTCGAGTTCCTGGATTTCACGGGCACGCCAAATTTCGGAATAACGCTTGAAGTTGTGGTTTATGTATTTGGTGAGTTTCGGGTCTCTCTTCGCTTGTTTTATGCCGACGTCGTTGAACGTTCCGTAACGGAGGTTCTGCACGGCGTTTGCACGGAGTTCCTTGCCGTCGTTCATGTAGCGCTGTACGAGTGCGTCGCGAGCCTTCGTGAATTCGATTTCGCGCTTGGTTTCGTCTTTCATCATGAGCCCGAACTTGTCACGCAAACGTTCGACGAAACGGATGCGTTCTTCGCCAGCTTCACGTGCGAATCCGTTCTTGCGGGCGACTTCCTCGAATTCCTTGTCCGAAAGTTTGTCCAAAAGATGTTCCAAGAGCCAGATGCTCGCGATGTTTTCGGAACGTGTCGCTGCCCAGGCGATGCTTACGATGTCGCCTTTGTTCTTGTGGTCCGGGCGCGGGAAGTAGAACTGGTTCCCGTACTGGAAAACGTTGAATTCGTTTTCGAGATTGTCGAGGTAGTTCCAGTGATATTGCAGTGCGAGTGCGTAAAGGAGAGGCTTCCAGCTGGAACCGAGCTGGCGGAGTGCCTTGAAGCTACGGTCAAATCCGGTGTTGTGGAAGCCGCCTTGGCTTGCGAGCACCTTGCCGTTCTGGATGGCGACCAAAGCGCCTTGCAGTACCGGTTCCGTTTCGATTTTGCACGGGGCGTAACCGTCGATAGGCGTTTCGTCGATGATGCTCACGAGGAGGATGGCTTCCGGCTTGAGCTGTGTCGCGAGAATCTTGTTCACGTCGCCACCGGCGAGCTTGGCGAAGTCGTTGACGGCCTGCTCCGTGACGATACCTTTCAGTTGTCCGAAGTTCAGCTTGAGCGATTGCAGCCTGCCGGTCGTGTCGAAGAATACGCTATCCACGGCACCGTAGAGGTAGTCGCCTTTGCGTGCGTTGCGGGCCCTGTTCGCGAACTGCGCCTTGGGGAGCACAAAGCCACCCAGTTGCAACTGCAAGTTGCTGATGTTTGTCTGCAAAGCGCGCTTGGCAGCGTCCTGAGACTTCGCATTCAATGTCGTCGTGATTTCGAGCTGCGCCTTGCGCCAGTCCTCGATGCCTTCCTTCTGGAAGAGGTCGTGGAAGAAGTCGCTGTCGAGGCGTTCTTCCAAGCGTTCGAGCGTCGTGCTCATCGTGAAGCGGAAGTTACCGTGGTTGAATTCCAGCGGCTTTTCGGTGGCCTTGTTCATGTCGGCCTGTTCGATGTAGCCTTCTTCGACCATGCGCCCGAGCACGTACCGGAGTCTATCTTCGCCACGTGCGATAGCCATTTTTCGGCGTTCTTCGGTACGTTGGATGAACGGGTCGTAGTTGAACGGCCCCTTGACCGAGCCGGCGATGAATGCGCATTCGGCAAGCGTCAAGTCCTTGAGTTCCTTGTTAAAGAAATACTGTGCCGCGATGGCAACTCCCTTGCCCGTGCCCGAAACGTGGAACTGGTTCAGGTAAAATTCCAGAATGTCTTCCTTGGAGAAATGCTTCTCCATGCGCAGCGCGTTCAGGAATTCCTTGAGCTTTTCCTTGATGCTGCGTTCTTCGCGACCGAAAATGTTCTTGACCGTCTGCTGCGTTAGCGAGGAGCCGCCCTGGGTGATGCGCCCGGACTTCACGTTGTTGACCATGGCGCGCATGAACCCCTTGAGGTCATAGCCGTTGTGCGTCCAGTAGCGGGAGTCTTCGGCGGCGATAAGGGCGTTGACCAAATTGACCGGAATGTCGCCGTAAGGCACGTAAACGCGGTGGTTCGCATCGAAGAATGCGCCTAGCAAGCTTTCGCCGTCTTCATAGAACACGCGGGTTTCGCCCGAAAGAACCTGCAAAATGTTGGCGCGGTTGAATTGGTTGTCCGGATCGCGTTCCGGGAGAATCTTGAATACGACGATATAAAAGGGGATGCAGCAAATTAAGGCTACAAGAATAATGGCTACAATGATTTTGACGAACTTGTTCATTTTCTTTGTAAAGTGTTGACTATTAACGACTTACAAGATACAAAAGTTTTGGCGGGGTGTCTTGCAGGAAGCGCGATTTCGCATAAAAATGGAGCTTTTTTCATGGAAAATTAATGTTTTTGCCAGTTACCCCTTGAAATTTTTCTGAAATTTTGTTAAAATTAGTGTCCCCAAGATGGGAAGATGGCCGAGCTGGCCGAAGGCGCGTCCCTGCTAAGGACGTATAGGACTTAATCCTATCGCGAGTTCGAATCTCGCTCTTCCCGCTGAAAAGCCCCGAGTCGAAAGACTCGGGGTTTTTTCTTTTAAATAATTATATATTACGGATATGAAACAAATTATCCTTTTGATTTTGTTTGTTTTTGGGGGCGTGTGTTTTGCGGAGTCTGATCCTTTGGCTGAATCCGTAGCTGAATCGTACCCAAAAGTGTCGGTTCCGAATGATTATGAAAAATCTCCGAATGTCGATAGCGCTATGTATGCGGACAGTGCTGCGTATTACGAGTCATTGGCGGATCGTTACAAAAAAGAGGGCGAAAATTTGTTAAAAGGCACTTCTAGACAAATGATTGTGGGTGGCGTTTTAACATTGGTTGGCCTTGGTTGTTTGGCCGTGGTGAAAAATCACAAAAATCCCTCGTCACTAGGAGGTTTGGGTGTGATGGCTCTTTCTTTAGGGGCAACAACTGCCGGTATCGTTATTTTCTCAACCAACGGAATTAGAGATGGTAATGGTCGTCGTAAAATGAGAATGTCCGAAGAATACCAGAAAAAGGCCGAAGAGTATCGTGAAAATGCTTGGAAAGAAAGATACCGAAGAACATCGCAAATGAAACTTCAAATTGTTCCTGAAGTAGATCCGTTTGGTAAAACGGTTGGCGCGAAACTTGCCTTGGGTATTTAGAAAGTTAAATTTGATAATTTGTAAAAAATGATATGTTGTAATAAAATATAACATGTTGTACGAGCTACGCTATATTCGAAAAGGGCGGCCCTTGCGGACCACCCTTTGTTACGACCAGGAAAACGAACGAGTATAGAACCACAATATCAAGAGTAACGTAACCTCCTGATCATATTTCATTTTTAATTTGCGAATTAAATATAGAATTGGCAATAAAAAATAACCAATAGATTATTTGTATCAAATTGATAACAAAAATTGATGAATAATCGCTGAAGCCGCATTAAAGTCAGCTCAACCTAATAGCTTGACAGTCCTAGACCCATCGACTGCGCTCAGGGTGACACGTTCCATCCATTTCTATATTATCGCACAAACCCCTTTCAAAGAGCAACGACTCATTGCTATATTGCTTCATCAGTAAACAGCAGGTGCAGGTTTTAAATATGTCAGAAGAAATGATTGATATCTTGAATAGCGATGGGACTCCGGCAGGGTATTCCTGCGGACGAACAGAAGTTCATGCGAAGGGGCTTTGGCATCGCACTGTTCATATATGGGTGTTTGATACCCACGGTCGAATTTTGTTCCAGCTTCGTAGCCACCTCAAGGAGAACAACCCGAACCTGCTCGATACGAGTTGCGCTGGGCACATTACCGCAGGCGATGATAGCCGCAATGCCGCCATCCGCGAGCTCCGCGAAGAGATTGGTGTCGAGAAACGTCCTGAAGACCTCGAATACCTTTTTGAAGCGATTCACGAAAACGTCTTGAACAATGGAACGTATTTTGATAATGAATATTACGACACGTACAAGATAACTCTTACCGATGAAGAATCGGAACATCTTGTTCCACAGCCGGGCGAAGTTGATGACTTTGTTTGGATGACTCCTGCGGAATTTCTTGCCTTGCGTGCTCAAAATCCTCAAAAATTCGTAGATCATCCCAAAGACTATGGGTGGATACAGTCAATACAACATGCATAAAAGTAAGTTTAAAATAGTTTAAAGTTTTCCGTATTTTATATAAATTTTTAAAGGGTGTGTGGATCGATTGCATTCGGGAGTACACTCGGAGGGATGGAATCATGAAGTACCAAAACACAGCCTTGGTCGTAGAAGGCGGCGGTTTACGCGGGTCGTATTCCGGCGGCATTCTCGACATCCTCGCTGATAAGGAAATCAAATTTGGTGGCGCCGCGGGCACTTCCGCTGGTGCAACTCATTTGTGCAGTTTTCTCTCGGGGCAAATTGAACGAAACTTCCGCATCGATACGATTATTTCTAAAAGCCATCGTTACATGGGGCTTGGAAATTTACTGTTCACGGGTGACTACTTCGCCTTTGACTACTGCTATAAGCAGGTGCCCTATAAAATAGACCCCTTTGATTTTGACAAGTTTACCGAGCAATGCCAAGAGACTGAATTTCGTGTCTGCATGACGGATGTCGAAACAGGCCGTGCTGTATATCCGCGAATCATGGATTACCGCAATGAAGACGAAATGAATTATATCCGTGCCTCGGCAAGCCTCCCGATTTTGAGCAAAATCGTTGAAATTCACGGCAAAAAATACCTTGACGGGGGTGTTGCCGATAGCATTCCTTTCGAAGCCATGTTCAAAAAAGGCTTTGAACGTGCCGTGGTCATCCTCACGCGTCCGCTCGGTTACCGCAAAAAAATCGATAAGGCTCTCCCGCTCGTAAAGTTCGCGTTCCGCCATTACCCGAAATTCGTCGAGGCGGTCGCCACACGCCACATCCGCTACAATCGGGCGCTCGACAAGCTCGCTAAGCTCGAAGCCGAAGGCAAAGTGTTCATTTTCCGCCCAAGCCGCCTTATCAAGATTTCCGATATCGAGAAAAACAAGAAGAAAATCGCAAAACTTTACGAGCTCGGCAAAGAAGATGCGCACGCAAAAATGCCCGAATTGCTGAAATTTTTAGAAGGTGAAGTTAGAAGAGAAAACGAACCCTCGATCATCCAGACGAGAGAAACGGTCATAATGAGAAGCATACCGTAAGCGCCCTCACAGCCCAAACCTCTTTCGTCTATCGTCTATAGCCCGCCGAAGCGGGCGTTCTTTCGTCTAAGAAACTCCTGTTGTTGAACGTTTTGCAACGAAAAACAACGGTTTCTCAACGCCATTTCGCAACATTTTGGCCAAACAATGGTAAATTTAATGGTATGCCCGAAGTATTAGACTATTTGGAATACCGCGAGTACCTGAAAGACTGGTTTGTCGAGACCAAAAAAGACAATCCGTTCACTTCGTACCGCTATCTCGGCCAGAAAACCGGCGTTGATCCGGCCTGGCTTGTCCGCGTATTTCAGAAAGAAGGCCACCTGAACGAAAGCACATTGCCCGTGTTCATCAGGATTTGCGGCCTCGACGACCGACGGGCAGAGTATTTTAAAACCCTTTACAGGTTCAACAAGACCAAGGCGAAGCAGACGCTCTCCGAGCTTTACTACAAGCTTCTGGAGCTCCGCTCGCTCGAAACGCGTGTGCTTTCGGAACCGGAACTTGCCTACTTTGGAAGCTGGGCTTGCGCCGCGCTCCGCGCCCTCATCGGCATCACGAAGGACACGAGCGACATTGCAGGTCTTGGCAAGCATTTGAATCCGCCCATTTCGCAGGATGACGCCCGCAATGCGCTTGGCATCTTGAAGCAACTTGGGTTAGTCGTCCCGGACGGCACCGGCGGCTGGAACATCACCGACCAGATTATCAGCACCGGCGGTGAAGTCAAGAGTTACGCAGTCCGCAGTTTCCATAGGCATACGATGGAACTTGCCCAGGAATCTCTCGACCGTCACAAGCCGGAAGAACGCGATATTTCGAGCGTCGTGTTCACCGCAGATGAAACGGATTTGCCCGAAATCAAGCATAAAATTGAAGAATTCCGTCGCGGACTTCTGCAATTTGCAAGAAAAAGCGAACGTGCCGACCGCGTATATGCATTGAACATATCCATGTTCCCCCTCTCCGACAAGGTAGCTGACCCGGCAACAGGCCCTACCACGCCCGAAAATAAAGGAGGTGGAAAATGATTTTCAAAAAGAAATTATATATTAAAGGTATGGACGTGAAGCAGAACAAGAACAGAAGCGCACTTGCACTGATTGCCTCGTTTGCAATCGGGTTTTCGTTGTGCGCCTGTGGTTCTGAAAACGTTGCGGGCGGCGGCCCAAGCGGCACAGAAGCAGGGAACGCCATCACCGCACAAATCTTTATTGCAAACGCACCGGCGGCAAATGCACGCGTCAAGCTCGTCGAACAAAACAGCCTCGACGGCAACGGCTATATCGCAACCGCCAACGAAAACGGCTTTGTAACCATCAAAGAAATTCCTATCGGCAATTATACGATGGAGGCAAGCCTCAACGAATCGTCTGTACAGTTACCTGTATCCGTACAGAATTTGGACGACACTGTTGAATTAGGCAAGCAAACATTGCAAAAATCCGTCTATATCGGCGGTAACGTCTCCGATTTCATCACGGATTCCACTAGCGAGAAATTCAAGAACGCGACAGGCTTTGTCAAGTTCCGCGGTCTCGACCACTCTGCCATCATTAGCAACGGCAAGTTCGAGGTCCTTGGACTCCCGGCGGGCAAGCTCTCCATGGTGATTCTACCGAGCGGCACCAAGCACGATACGCTTGATGTATCTATAAAGGTCTCTGCGGGTGATTCGCTTACGACACTTAAGCCGCAGGACACCATCCCTCCGACTCCGGTTTCGAAAAACGAAAGACTCCTCATCGACGACTTTGAAGATGGAGACTTCTTCCACAGTCTGGCTAAAGAATACACAAATTTCATGTTCGGCGGTGGCCAATGGGCAATAAACACCAATCCAGCAATAGTAAACATCGATACATTGCCGGGCTCATTCAAAATCACCCCAGTTGCAACATACATCCCGTTCGGCGGCTCTCCATTTACCGCCGTCATTCAGGATGACGGGAACGGCGGCAAAGAAGTCCACTTTACAATCGAATTCCCGGACACATCCGCATACAAGCAGGCAAGCGCCATTGTCAAAGTGGATATCGGAAATTCTGGCGTAAGCTACGACCTCTCCCCCATCGATTCGATTGCTTTTGAAGCATGGGGTCAGGGTTCTACTGATTTCGTAATTATCGACGCAACACTCAAGGACGTCGACGCCTCGCTTGGTGTAGCAGCATTCACCATCGGTAAGACTTCCATTGAGCTCACGCAAGAGAAGAAGAAGCTCAAGTTTGCTCTCGCAGACATTCTGCCCAATGAAGAAAAACGCAAGAGCGTAACTACAATGGGCCTTGTGTTCCACAGCGACGCAGAACTCCACTTCGACAATCTTGAGTTCATCGGCAAAGACTTGCTGAACATCTGGAAATCTAAGGAATAATGCCAGGCGCAAATTCCGTAACATCGAATCAAGAGACTATACACAAAGATCTTGAAGAAGTTGTCCGCAAATACGCGCGGACAACTTTTTTGCGTCCCATAGCGGAGCATACGCAAGAAGCGTTCGCCGAAGCAGAAGAATTCGTAAGGACATTTTACGAAACTGCTGAAAAAGGTGATCCCGGAACGGAGTCCGGGATGACAAATGAAAAGAAGAAAGGTGCCCCCGCAACAGAGTGCGGGATGACAGCGCCGGTCGCCGTCATTCTCGATTCCGGCTGCGGCACGGGCGAAAGCACGATTCATATCGCTCGACGTTTCCCGAACATTCCCGTCATCGGAATTGACAAGTCCTTCGCCCGCCTCAACAAAGCAGGCAATCCGTCACAGACAGCGGGCGAAGACGTTCCGCGAAACGCATTCTGGATTCGGGCAGAACTCTTGGACTTTTGGCGGCTCGCATTAGACCTTGTCAAGGCTTGCAAGTGGACGATTCCGTACCATGCGGTGTATTACCCGAACCCGTGGCCCAAGCAGAGCGAAGCGACAAGACGTTTCCACATGCACCCGATTTTTCCGACGCTGCTTTCGCTCGGCCAAACGATTGAGCTCCGCACGAACTGGGAAATTTACGCCCGCGAATTCGCAGAAGCCGCGAAGATTGTGTATGATGAAAGAGGAAACCGCTCGGTAGAGGGTGACAATTCTATTCCGAAAATTATTTGCGAATCCTTCGAACCCACCGCCCCCGAAACCGCTTTTGAACGCAAGTACAAGGACGCCGGTCAAAAGCTGTGGAAAGTAATCGTCAAAACTTAACTGGATTGGGCAAAGCCCCTATCACATCTGTCACCCCGGATTTATTCCGGGGCCAGCTTTGGGCGATAAACAGCCGATCCCGGCACAGGGGCCGGGATGACAGCCTAAGTGCCGCATTGTCATCCCCGAACGGGGATCTCTTTCCAAATTTGACACCTTCTTTACAACATCATCCGTTATTTGTTCGTCAGAGAGAGACTTAAGAGCCTGTATGACTAAATTTGTTTTAGTTAATCGCGTCATTCTCGACCTTGTCATCGAAGCGAAGCGTAGGGGAACCATTATTTCTTGTAATGCAATTGGGAGGGAATCCAGTGCTGTTCCC
>JAFWRL010000268.1 GCA_017520105.1 Fibrobacter sp. | reverse complement strand
GCTATCCGTTGGGCCGAAAGAAAGTCAAAAATTTATGACGGTGCAAGTCCTGTTTTGAACATCTACGAGATGTCGGATTTTACAAGCGATTTATCGGTAAAGACTTTTCCAGAAGATTTGACCGAATGGATAAATTTTGTCTGCAAGTGCCGCGATGGGGCATTGGATTACAAGGATTATGATGTTATCGTAGGCAAGGTTGCGAATGACAAGGTTTTCCGTGTGGTAGATATGTATCATTCGGGAATCTGGGACTTAGACCGTGCCTTGAGAGAAATCAAGGTGTATCCGCATTACGACCAGATTGCCTTCATTACGCAGAAAACGATTGATTCGTTGCTGACGTTTGTTTCTGGCGAAGAGGTTTAGCTTATGGATGGCGAAGTTCTAGAGAAGGTTTATCAGGAACGCCTGGAAGAACGGATTATAGCGCATTTGGCGCAGGTGCGTAAGTGTTCGCTGGAAGAAGCTATGGATCTTTATTACCAGAGCAAGCTTGCCGATAAAATCCATGAGGGCGTTGAAGGCATCCAGTATCTTGATTACAAAGTCCTTGTGCAGATACTTGAAGAAACAGAACTTTCTGCAAAACATTCCTAACTTTACACTATGAAAATCCAGTTCAAGTACCAGCAGTTCCAGGCAGATGCCGCGAAGGCCGTTTGCGATGTTTTCGCGGGGCAACCCTACTTGGAATCGAGCTACTTGATGGATTCGGGTACAACCAAACTCTTTGGCGGCAGTGTGCCTGCGCAGAGGGGCGTGACGGGTTTTTGCAACCAGCGTCTGGTGCCCGAGTTGAGTGATTCCAAGGTGCTTGCGAATTTGCAGGCGGTGCAGTCGGCGAATCTTTTGCCGCAATCCGAAAAACTGGAAGGCCGTTACAACCTGACCATCGAAATGGAAACGGGTACAGGCAAGACTTACACCTACATCAAGACGATGTACGAGCTGAACCGTGCCTACGGCTGGACCAAGTTTATTGTGGTGGTGCCGAGCATCGCCATTCGCGAGGGTGTCTATAAGTCGTTCCAGATTATGCAGGAGCATTTTTTGGAAGAATACGGCAAGTCCATCCGGTTCTTTATCTACAATTCGCAGAACCTGACCGAGATAGACCACTTTGCGTCGGACAGTCACATCAACGTGATGATTATTAACTCGCAGGCGTTCAACGCTACGGGCAAGGACGCGCGCCGTATCCGCATGAAGCTGGACGAGTTCCGCAGTCGCCGCCCGATAGACGTTATCGCGAGCACGAATCCGATTTTGATTATCGATGAGCCGCAGAGTGTCGAGGGCAAGAAAACGAAAGAGGGCCTGGCGGAATTCCAGCCGCTGTTGACTTTGCGCTATTCGGCGACGCACCGCAAGGACGCCATCTACAACATGGTTTACCGCCTCGATGCGATGGATGCCTACAACAAGCACCTGGTCAAGAAGATTAGCGTCAAGGGCATTACGGTGAGCGGTTCTACGGCGACCGAGGGCTACTTGTACCTGGAAGGCGTCCAGGTGTTTACGGACAAGGCTCCTGTCGCGACTCTTGAATTTGATTGCAAGGACAAGGGTGGCCTGCTCAAGAAAAAGGCCCATGTCACGAAGGGTTTTAATCTTTACGAACAGTCGGGCGGCCTTGAAGAATACAAGGATGGCTATACTGTTACCGAAGTGAACGGCAATGAATCTTCTGTGACTTTCACGAACGGCAAGAAGATTTATGCTGGTGATTGCGTGGGTGTGGTGAACGAGGAACAGTTGCGCCGCATCCAGATTCGCGAAACGATTATTTCGCATTTTGAGCGTGAACGTGCGCTTTTCGGCAAGGGCATCAAGGTGCTTTCGCTGTTCTTCATTGACGAGGTCAAAAAGTATCGCGATTACGACGCTCCGGACGAGATGGGTATTTACGCCAGGATGTTCGAAGAAGAATATGAAGCCATCCGCAAGTCGATGCAGCAGGATTTGCTGGAGAGCCCAGAGTATTTTGAATTCCTGGAAAAGACGGATGCCCACAAGGCGCATGCAGGGTATTTCTCCATCGACAAGAGCAAGAAGGGTGGCGGCCGCTTTGTAGATAGCAAGGTCGCTCGCGGGTCATCGGATTCAGATGATATCGATGCCTATGACTTGATCATGAAGGACAAGGAGCGTCTGCTTTCGCGCGAAGAACCGGTGCGGTTTATCTTTAGCCATTCTGCCCTGAAAGAAGGCTGGGACAATCAGAACGTTTTCCAGATTTGCACGCTCAAGAGCAGCGCTTCTGAAGTCCGCAAGCGGCAGGAAGTGGGCCGCG
>JAFWRL010000267.1 GCA_017520105.1 Fibrobacter sp. | reverse complement strand
TTGCATTTCAACGGCCTCCAGTTCGGTCGGGAGCGGGTTCTTGTCGTCTTGCTTTGCACCGAGCTGTTTTAGTTTGTAGCAGGTCGTGAGTACGCTTTGGCCTTTGTCTGCAAATTTCGCCATTCCCTTTTTGTAGGCTTCCTGAGCTTTGTCGAGCGAATCTCCGACTGCGTTCATCTGCTTTACGAACATGCCCACGCGGCTCAGCAATTCGTTCGCGAGTTCAAAGACGCGCTGCTGATTCTGCGCCTGCTGCACTTGGCGCCATGTCAGTTTGACGATACGGAGTGCGGCGTAAAGCGTTTGTTCGTCGGCGATATAGACGCATTTTTCCATGGCATTTCGCCAGAGCGCCGGTTCTTCGGAAAGCGCAGTCCATAACGCAGCCGAACGCGGCACGAACATGATGACGAAATCGACGGTTTCGCGGGGCGCTTTCACGTATGACGTATATTTTTTCTTAGAGAGTTCATCGACATGTTTTTTGAGGCTGTCGATGTGATTCTTCAAAAGAGTTTTACGTTGTTCAACATCATCGCATGCGACGTAATCCATAAAGGCAGTCATGGAAACTTTCGAATCGACGATGACGTCTTTTTTCATGTCGAGGTGTACAATGACATCGGGCCGCATGGTCTTGCCGGTTTCTTCTGAGTACAACACATTGCCACCGGCATCGCGAAGCGTCGCCTGCGTTTCGAAATGGATTCCTTCCTGAAGGCCTAACGATTCCAGCAGTTCCTCGAGAACGCATTCGCCCCAGTCGCCTTGCAGTTTGCTATCGTGCTTGAAGGCGCGCACCAAGTCTTCGGCAGACTGCTTCGCAGCGGCATTCGATTCGATGGACTGCTTCAACACTTCCTTGAGCGAAGTGTTCGCGGCAGTCTGCTGCAATGTCGTGTCGTTCATGGTCTTTTCCATCTTTGCGATGGTTTCCTTGAGCGGGTTCACGAGTTGTTCCATGGTCGCGTTGCCTGTTTTCGAAAGTTCTTCGCCACGTTGCTTGAGCATTTTTTCAGTCGCAATTTGCGCTTCGGCAACAAGGCGTTTCGAGATATCTTCGAAGTGGGCTTTCTGTTCTGCAAGAGACACCTGGTGAACCCGTTCCATTTCTCGCTTCATCGCGGAAAGCTGTTCTGCCGATTCCCTTTTCGCAGATTCAACACGCTGAGCCGCGTCGCTTTTTACAGCTGCAAGTTGTCTATTAGCTTCCTCGCGTACTTCAGCGACCATACGAGTTTCGGCATCAAGTTTGCTTTGCAGCACCGCCACTTGCTTTTCAAGCTCCACGCCCAATTCGCGAGCCTTGGATTCCTTGCGCGCACTCAAAACACGGGCCACCAAGAACCCGATAACGACACCCAACACAGCACATACAACAGCAGTCGGCATAGTCATATTCAGTTCTCCTTTTCTAAAACTCTACTTTACCATTCAACGTTTACAACATATCCTAATCTATTTATCGTTTCTAAAAATACGTTTGTCAAATTTTAAAAATTAATGGTTTCCATTTTTTTTTCTAAATTTGCGCGCATGGCAGAAAAGAAGAAAATCCTCGTAATGGTCGCTAGTCCCAAAAGGGAACGCAGTGGAACCCTTATCCCGACAAAGGCTTTTGTCGAAGGGCTTGAACAGGGCGGCGATTACGAGAGCGAGTACATATTCATCGACAAGATGAACATCAAGCCCTGCCGTGGCTGCCTC
>JAFWRL010000266.1 GCA_017520105.1 Fibrobacter sp. | reverse complement strand
CCATACTTTGCAGGCGGGAGATCCTTGTTCCAGCCGAAGTTCTTGAAGCCGAGGAGAGAATATTCGGTCGGGTCGTTCAGCTGCTTACGAACCGGAGCGATACGGAACGTGTGAGAATATTCCTTGTTGGCGTTCAAGCGGTAAGCCGGCATCGGTTCTGCGCCCCAAGAGTTGATACCACCGAGACCCATCTGGTGCAAATCGACACGGAGAGTGATATCCTTGTCGCGCTTGAGTTCCCACGGGAGCTTCACATTGGTAAGCTGTTCCGGAGTGTAGTGCTGAGCGCTGAATTCGAGACGCGGATTACCCACAATCATGAGGCCCTTGCCCGTCTTTTCGTTCGTAAGCGTAGCCCACTTCACATCGGTGCGCTGGCCCGTTTCGCCAATTTCCATGTACATGACCGTCATAGAATCGGCATAGGTAGAATAGAGACCCATGAAGCTACCGCGATTACGTCCAATGTAGTTTTCGTCCGGGCCGCGGCCAAAGAAGCGAACCTTTTCATAACCACCCGGAACCGTGAAGATTGTACCCACATTCGGAATGTAGCTCTTGGAACCATCCGGATTGAACGTATAATCCACAACGATATCGCCACTGCCATAGACCGTGTAAGTCAGCTTCATGCGGGAACTGCCCACATCCGGGAAGCTAAAGTTGAACGTCACCTGCGTTTCTTGAGCAGAAACTTCCTTGACTTCGGAGGTCACGTTGCGACGCTTGCTCGCGTTGCGCCATTCGCCGTGACCGCGTTCCATGTTGAAGCCCTTGTCGTTATCGGTCGGAGCGCGCCAGAAGTTCGGAGTACCGCCGTTCTTGATGATGGTATCGCCATCGAGAACGTAGCTTGCAAGCGTACCAGCCTTTTCGTCGAACTTGATAGTGAAATCCTTACCTTCGATGGTGAGGCCATTGCTCTTATTGACCTTAGCCGCTTCCATGGAGCTGATATCAATTTCGGTGGACCAGAGCTGACCCAAATCGATGCCGAACTGTTCGTGAGCAACGCTGAATCCTGCATTTGCCCAGAGTTCATCCTTCTTCAGGCGGAAATCGATATCCAAGTGGTATTCGGCACCAACCGACGGTTCGATTTTCGGCATGTCAATCGTCACGGTCTTCTTTTCGTTCGGACCGATGTTCATCTGGGTTCCGTCAATCTTACCTTCCTTGATAATCTTGCCGTTTTCCTTAATTTGCCAGAAGGCGTCGAGGAAATCGCCGAGGTTTTTGTAGAGGTAACGGCTCTGGATTTCAATCTTGCCCTTAGCGGCATCGACGTTTTTCACGCGAATTTGTGCGTACTGGTATTTGACTTCCCACATTTCCGGCTGGATTTTGCGGTCAGGGAACACGAGACCGTTTGCGCAGAAGTTGTCATCGTTCTGCCAGTCGCCCCACATACCACCGAATTCAAAGTACGGAGTGCCCTTGTGGCGAAGACCCTGGTCGATGAAGTCCCAAATGAAGCCACCGAAAGCGCGCGGGTTGCCGTAGAAAGCGTCCATGTATTCCTGCAAGTCGCCCACGGAGTTGCCCATAGCGTGTTCGTATTCGCACAACATAATCGGCTTGTTGGCATCTCTGTAGTTTTGAATTGCGTCCGGACCGAAGTACATCCAGCTGTTCACATCGGCGTTGTTCCAGTCGCCTTCGTAGTGGACAAAGCGGGTGGAGTCAATCTGGTGAGCGGCTTCACGTTCGGAAGCAAATACGTTACCGTTACCGGCTTCGTTACCCAAAGACCAGAGAATTACAGAAGGATGGTTCTTGTCGCGCTGCACCATGCTTCTCAAACGATCGACAGCCGGAGCACGCCAATCATCGCTGTTTTTCGGCAAGTCGTTGTTGGCGCCATGGCTTTCGACGTTCGCTTCGTCAATCACGTAAATACCATAATTGTCGCAGAGATCGTACATCATCGGATTGTTCGGGTAGTGCGACATACGGAGCGCGTTGATGTTGAAGCGCTTCATGAGGATAATATCTTTTTCCATGCGGTCATAAGGCACTGCACGACCGTTATCCGGGTCGAGTTCGTGGCGGTCCACACCATGGAACTTCACCGGCATACCGTTCACCAAGAGACGCGGGGCGCCATTTTCTTTCTTGATTTCAATCTTGCGGAAACCGACCTTGTTGCTTTCGACCTGAAGAATCTTGCCCGAACCGTCCTTGAGCACAAGCACAGCGCTATAGAGGTCCGGCGTTTCAGCAGACCAGCGCTTCGGAGAAGAAAGCGGGAGGTCAAAATGCACGCTCTTTTCGCCAGCGCCGCCAATGCCGGAAACCTTCTGGGAAGAGGGCTTGATGACTTCGGCACCGGAAGCATCATAGAGAGAAAGTTCTACAGAAAGGTCGCCAGATTCCTTGCCCGTGGAGTTGTAAACCCAAACGGTCGTCTTCAAGAGACCATCCTTATAGTTGTTCGTAAGGGTTGCATCAATCTGGAAATCCTGAATGTGGACTTCCGGGACGGCGTAAATATAAACGTCACGCATGATACCGGCAAGACGGATAAAGTCCTGGTCTTCGAGCCAAGAGCCGTCGCACCAGCGGAACACCTGTACGGAGATGTTGTTTTCGCCCTTGCGGAGATACTTATTGATATCGAATTCGTGGCCAGTGAAGGTGTCTTCGCTATAGCCTACGTAATTGCCGTTGACCCACACATAATAAGCGGATTCGACGCCTTCGAAGTGCAAACGGATACGCTTGCCATCCCACTTTTCGGGAACGGTAAAGTTGCGGCGGTAATGGCCCACCGGGTTAAAGTCCGTCGGAGCATAAGGTGCAGAAACGCGGTTGTTCTGGGACCACGGATAAATCACGTTCGTATAAATCGGGTGGTCATAACCCAGGAGCTGCCAAGAACTCGGGACCTTGATATTGTCCCACTTGGAAACGTCGTAGTTATCCTTGTAGAAGTCGTTATTGCGCTGAGCAGGCTTTTCGACGTGGAAAAATTTCCATTCACCCGTAAGCGTCTGATACCATTCCGAAGCATGACGGTCGCCCTTCACGGCTTCTTCTACCGTCGTATAAGGCATCGAAGTCACATGCGGCTTCAAAGTATTGACGCCAAAAATTCTCGGTTTGCCATTCCATTCATCGTTGGGCTGGGCAAACGAAGATGCTACTGCCACCAATCCAGCAGCCAAAACCAAAGACAAACTAGAACCAAAGTTCATAAGTCCTCCCTTATCGTATTCCTGCATAAAAAATACCCCAAAATTCAGGATGATTCACGACTTATTCTGCTAGTTTCGTGGATATATTGTCAAAGGTCGAACACCTACAAAGGCTTTAAATACTGCAATTTGGAATATTGGAGATTGGGTGTCTTTCAGCGAATCATCGCGTCATCTCATCTGCACACGATAATTCAAACGCAGCGCATTGCTGCGAAGGATATACACACCTGTCGCGAATCCCGCATTCCTAAGCGTCCTCAAAACAAGCTGCATGTCAGTATTATTCAACGAGATGCGCCCTAAAAACGAGCCTAACGCACTGAATACATCAACAGAAAAGCTTTCCATATTCACGAGATCGTCCTTTTTCAACGACATGTCTTCAATTTTTTTAATAGGCCGAATACTCAAAGACCAATGAGCCGTCAACTGGACATCTTCGGTCATGTTATAGCCATACAGCACAATATTTTTTTGAGGAACTGTATCAGATTCACTTGTCCAACCCGAAAAAACATACCCTTGCTTTTGGGGTTGAGGAATTTCAATACGGTCTAAAAAGTTGATTGATTCGGGTATCGCCTTTTTATTTTCAAATTGGCCCCCATCAAGCGCAAACGAAACCGTACGAGATTTTTTCATCATTTTTTTAAGCCACGCTTCACGCGACGTAAACCATTTTTGGGCAACAATAGAATCATACTTCACAGGATTGTAACTTAGCAGCCCCCATCGCACAAGGTCACAATAACGAGCGTTAACAATCTGTCCGCCTAAAGCATTATCCAACCCTTTCAATTTCTTTTCAATATTTTTCCAAAGAATCGGAGCGACACTATCGTATAAGGCTTTGTACGATTTTGCAAAACTCCTATTAGCACTTTTGAACATCGAGGCCGCATACATACGGTCTTCGTCGTGCTGAATCGACCACTTTCCCTCTCGCATGTAATTCGTATCAAAATCCCAATTTGTCAGCATCTGGAGTTTTGATGTTTTCGTTGTATCATATTTCGACATGAATATATTCGAGCCTGCTGCATCCAGCGTTCCTAAAAAGTCGTGCACCAAAAGCCATCGTGCAAAACTCTTGACATCAATGTAGTAGTCATACGCACCGTAGGCAACATGCCACTCTAACACTTCGACATAATTTTTTATATAGAAAATTTGGTCTATCGAAATCTTGTCGTCATCGGGATACTTAAAAGTATATTTTTGATTGTAACCCGAAGTTTCAAACATTACATCTTCATTCCACCAGTACGCATCGCGTTCGATGATATACCCATCCTTGGACACATCAACTCTGGACTCGTTGCGATTTACGGTTTCCATAAGCAGGTACAAACCGCGATAGTCGTTATTGATGAAAACATTGACAAAGCTATACTTGGGAGTCCAAGGCACGCCGGCAATATCGCAAACCCAAAAACCTATGACTGTATTGAGCGTTGTCGCGTCCTTGTGTAGAATCCATTCCTTGTCTCGATAAGATTTTCCGCTGCGCGAAATCAACGGAGCGAGCAAATCGGCCTTTTTTTGCAATTTAAGTTTATACGAGGATTTTCCATCCAAATCGACACTCGTGTTACCGCGAAGCTTTATCGTAAGCCCGCTGGCATCTTTTTTATAGTCGCCGCTTTCATAGACAACATTACCGCTAGTATCGATGATTTGCATTGACGCAGGAACCTTCGTCGCATTGGTAATCCCGCGGCCATAAACTTTATTGGGCGCATAGGCATATTCGGCAGTAGGTTCTTCTCCATCAACAGTGTTGATTTTTACTATAGGCAAGCCTGTATATGCAACAACAAAAATATCCGAAGGCTCACTTATCCCTTCAGAAGACGTCGCAACACAGAAATAGAATCGGACGCTCTTGTTCGGGAAAGAAGCTGACATAAAATGTCGGGAAGTTTCGCCCTCAATGGCTATACCCGATTTAACGGAATTAGAGGTACTTTTATACCACTGATACGACACTTCCCCTTCTAGGGGTACATCACAGGTGAGTTCTACCGGTTCACCATGTTCCGAAAGACGAACAATTGCATGCGGAGGTTCCAATCCAGAAGAATCTTCTGAACCGGATTGCGCAGAAACAATTCCTACGGCGAAAAGCCATACGAATATTCCTAAAAGAAATTGTTTTTCCACGCACTCCTCCTACACAAGGAATTGGACAAAAGTAGGCCCAATCCCCCCTCATTTGTAGGAATATAGAAAAAAAGACCCCGATCTGCTGTGATCGGGGCGACAATTTAAACCGTTCAGGATAACGTTTTACTTCACAAGTACGCGGAACGTCTTGGAATGGCCAACGCTACGCACCATATAGACACCCGGGACATAGCCTGCCGAGCGGATAGACTTCGCAAGGCTCTGGCCTTTGGCCTCGACGTAACCAAGATGCTTGCCGGTCATGCTAAAGATCGAGTAAGACTTTTCAGCAATCGGGAAATCAATGCGAGTATGGCGAATCGAGGAGATGTCACCGCCTTCTTCGCACTTGTCGTCCTTGCAGAACTTGATCCAATCAACGTTCACGAAGTTGCCGACAATCTTCATCCTGAGCACATGTTCACCCTTCGCGATTTCCTTTGTTTTCGCGGTAACCGTCGAATAAGTGGACCAGTCTTCGCCCTTTTCGGCCTTGATGACATCGGTGATTTCCTTGTCGTCAATGAACAACTGGACACCCACGTCTTCTGAGGCGGTAGCCATGTTCAACTGAACCGTGTATTCGGCAGCGGCTTCGTTATTGATGGTGTATTCGACCCATTCGCCATCTTCGGTGTAGCCAAGAGCGTAACCCTTGGAGGCGTCAGCCGAATCAATCTGGACAATATCGACTTCGTCTTCGCGATAGGCCTTGCCCTGATTATCGCGGTCGTTGTCGTAGAACGCCTTGTTGTGGCCGCCTTCATCGTAGTTTTCGGCTTCAACCTTGCCCGGAATTGTGGCAGCCTTGCCCTTGTAGGGCGTCTGCGGGACAGCGGACTTTTCGCTTTCCATGTACCAGTAGTCAAAATCGAAACCGCCCTGCTTGACAACGAAGAACAAGTCTTCAACGCCTGCGGCACCACTCAAATCAAACGAACTTTCTTGCCAGCTGTCACTTGCAGGCACATTAATAGTGGCAAGAGTTGCACCATTTTCAGACTTGGCGTGGAGTTCAATTTTTCCAGCCTTGCCTCTCGTACAAACAATAATCTTGTCAGCGCCATCGCCCATATCCACAGAGCGAACCTTCGTATAGAAATTGTTGCCCATGTTGGTCAGATAGACGTTGTCGCCCTGCTTTGCCACATGCCTGATGATGGTGTAACCACCGCTCTTGTCAACATTGATGCCGCCCACCCAGGACTTGGTTTCGGCTTCGACACGTTCAAACGGATCGAGATTCTTGATGGGCTTCTTGACACCGTCATTCGTAGATTTAATCGCCGGAATCGTGCCGTCTGCATTCCAGGTAAATTCTTCGACCGCAGTAGAACGGCTGTAACCACCGCCACTCACGTTCTTCTGGTTGTGATAGAAGAAGAAGCTGCGTCCCTTGAAGTCAATGAGACCGGAGTGGTTCGTGAATGCAGTGTTGTTCCCCTGATCCATGATGATGCCACCCCATTTCCACGGGCCCGTCGGAGAATCACTCGTCGAATACGAAATCTTTTCGGGCACGCCATGAGAAGCGTAAATCATGTAATACTTCTTATCGCGTTTGTGAATCCACGGACCTTCGGTATAGACAGAGTTTCCGTTCGGCGAAAAGCCGCGGCTCATGTCAGTAACCTGAATCTGGCCGTCAAACTCAGTCATGTTTTCCTTGAGCTTGGCATAGTAAAGCTTCGGGTTGCCCCAGTAGAGCCAAGCTTGTCCGTCATCGTCAATCCATACGGTCGGGTCGATGTAGTCCCAGTTCGGGCCTGCCAAATGCTGACCGTTACGTGCATCCTTGAACGGACCTTGCGGCTTGTCGGCCACGGCAACGTTAATAGCACGACCACCGCGAGTCGATTCAACGGTCACGTAATAGTAATACTTGCCGTTACGGCGGATGACTTGAGCCGCCCAGTCGCCGTTCTTCTTCGCATTTCCGCCGAAGCTTTCATTTGAAAGAATGAGTTCTCCCATGTCGGTCCAGTTCACCATATCGGTGGTGCAAGAAACACGCCAACCGTGCATGGTAAAGAAGGAACCGCCTTCGTCGTTTCCGGTATAGACGCAGACCGTATCACCGAACACGACCGGAGCCGGGTCTGGCGAATAGTACGTCTGGATTATCGGGTTTTCTGCAAATGCGTTCATGGCAAAGCCAAGTCCAAACGCAATCGGCAATACTTTATTCAACTTCATATTACACTCCTTATCCCCGTTTTTACTTTACATGAATCATTTTGCCAAACGCCTTGTTTACGCTTTGAACAAAATAAACTCCAGATTTAAAGTTCTTGGCATGCATCTGCTGGAGCACGGAACTCGTCGTCGGCACGCCCATCAAGCGAATTGTTCCAACACGATGGCCACGGATATCAAAGACGTTCAGCGTAGAGCTGCGAGAGATATCCATATTCAGACCGTAACGGAGGCTCGGCTTGATAGAAACAAGTTCATCTTTACTCTTGCCAAACTTAATCCAGTCGATGTTCAGGAAATCGCCCGTGATGACCACGCGAAGCACATGTTCGCCCGCTTCAAGAGCCGCAGTCTTTCCATCGACAAAGCTATAGGTGCTCCAGTCTTCACCCTTCGGGGCAACAATGGTATCGCTTATGGCCTTGCCATCCATAACGAGCTGGAAGCCCGCATTTTCGGCCCCCGTAGAGACATTGGCGAGGAACACGTATTCACCAGCGTCGGCAACTTTCACCGTGTATTCCATCCATTCGCCAGCGCTCGTGTAACCCACGGCATAGCCTTTCGTCTTGTCAGTAGAATCAATCTGGACAATGTCAACGCCGTCTTCACGATAGGCGTTACCTTCGTTCACAAAGTCCTTATCGCTATACGAAACGCTCTGGCCGCCTTCATCGTAATTTTCCATTTCAATCAAGCCCGGAATCGTCATGTTTTCGACAAACGGAGTCTGCGTCATGGTGTTGGAGAAATCCGGAAGCGGGATGTTGTTGATTTTTTCACCGATTTTCTTGAATTCGCTCTGGAGCCCCGCAGCAGCAGCAACAGACTCGATATAGCCACCGTTGTTGCGTTCTGTAAACTGGCCCGGCTGATTACGGCCCACACCGCTCGGAGCATTCCTGTAAGAGTTATTTTCGACAACAAAGCCACTAGAACCTTCGTCAAGGTAAATCGGGAGAACCCAGTAATCAGACCACTTGGAGGCACTGTAATCGTGGAGATAGTTTTCCTTGATTTCACTGCCCGTACCCTGATTACTCAAAGTGTAAATCGGACCGGAATCGCAGAGCAAACGAGAAATATGATGAATGTTGTTCTTATTGACATGGTTGTTCGTCATAGCGGTTTGGTCTTTGGTCCAGCCAAACCCAAGAGAAATTCCGGAGTAGTTAGTGTAGGAAACTTCGTTATTTTCAATCACTACATAGCGCGGATAGCCAGCACCGATACCCACAGCACCCTGATGTTCGTTTGTCGCGTTGGTCACGAGGTTATTGCGAATGGTATCACGCGTACTGATTTCATCCTTGTCCTTCGGATTGTAAGCGATATGAATTTCGGTCGTAGAATCCTGATAGAACTTGCCAAGCATAATACCAGCAGCGCCAATTTCATAGAACACGTTGCCTTCGATCACGTCATCGTTCGTTCCCGACACAAAGTCAAGGCCAGTTGCGGCCATTTGCGAAAAGGTGCAGTTCTTGACCAAGAAATGGTGAGCGTTTTCGACACGGAAGCCGGCATCGGGACGCCACAGCAAATACTTGTTGCTATTCAACCTTTCCCAATTTCCGCGGCCAGGATCCGGAAGGACATCCACATTGAAGTTTGCCGCCTGCAAATCCAAGAAGCCTTCTTCACTGGGGCGAGTGTAGTTGGAATGAGCAAAGTTCAAGCCTTCAAAAGACATATAGCCAACTTTGTTCTTGGTATCCTTACCTAAAACGCTGAACATGGTATTGAGGCGGGGAGCAACCACATTGGCCGTAGCCATGTTTTCGCCAGAACGGGGCTTATAATAAAGCACATGTTCCTTTTCGTCCAAATACCATTCACCCGGAGCGTCAAGCAAATCGTAGGAATTTTCTAGATAGAAAACCTGCTGCTTGGGAGGATTACTCATGAAGGCGGTTCCGAGCATGGGGTAAGCACGATGGAACAGCTTGGTGCGTTCAGGGTCCTTGGGGATGAGTTTTGCAGTCCCACCGTTCACCTGAACCTTTTCCAATCGCAAGATACTTTCGGCCCAAGCAATCATCAAATGGATTTCAACATCCTCAATGTTCTTGATATTCTTGACGTAGTCCGCAGAAACATCAAAGGCGCGGCCCGTAGAGTCCACCTTCGTGAGACGTACGAAATCGTGATCAAAGGTGCCAGCACCCTTCTCATTTGAAGCAACCGCGTTGGGGAAGCAAGCGCGAACAGCCTTCTTGCCGTTCACATACAATTGACGGAATCGACCATCGACGCCTTCGGCCTTCCAAATGTTATTCTTTTCGTCATGAATCGTCCAGCCCGTAACCGGCATACCACCCGTAATGAGCGGATTTTCGCCGTCAGCGGCTTTATAACGCACGTAATGTCCGTCCTTACCGCCATCGGCCTCGGTAAAATTCACCGTCGAGGGAAGTGCGTAAGTACCTTCGCGTAAAATGACTTCGATGTCGCCCGTCATGGAGCCGTTTATGGCTCGCACGGCCTTCTGGGCCTGCGCAATCGTCTTGAAGGGAGCATCTTTTGTTCCCTTGTTCGAATCATTTCCACCCGGCGCTACATAGAACGTAGCCTGAACAGCGGCGTTTGCAACGGCTGCACCTAAGAAGAATGCTGACATAGCAGCACGCGGACCAAACATTTTAAAACCCATACCTAACCTCACTAAATAAAATGGACTAACTATAGCCACCCCTAGCAACACTCTAAAAATATCCTTCGATTTATGTTTTTTTTCTCACTCAAGGCCAATCATTGTGGATTGTTTATCCATAATGCTAGTGGTTGGTGGGATGTGGAGTGTGGAGTGTGGAGTGTGAGGTGTGAGGTTATTGTAATAGGAAATGCTAGTGGTCTGTGGTTGGTGGGATGTGGAGTGTGGAGTGTGAGGTTATTGTAATAGGAAATGCTAGTGGTTAGCGGTTGGTGGTTAGTGGGATGTTCGATGCAGGAATGATTGAAACAAAATACCTCGCCGGGAGGCAAGGCATTTTGAATGTGTTTTGAGGAGAATTTAGAATATCGATTCACAGCATGCCGAAGCACGCGAGAGCAATTTTAGCCATATCGACAGAACGATACTTTACCGCACGTTCACGCGATAGATTTGATTACCCTTGACGGAACGCACCATGTACATGCCACGGGCGTAACCCGCATGCTTAAGCGCCTGAGCCGTACCCATGCCGTTCAAATCGATGCGGCCGAGATGCTTACCCGTTGCACTGAACACGTTGTACGAATTTTCGGATTCAAGCGTATTCAAGCGAATCGGGGCAACATCCGTCTGTTCATCGCACTTTTCCTTATCGCAGAAGTTGATGTAGTCGATATCCATCCAATCGCCGGTGACAGTGAAGCGGAGGATGTGTTCGCCCTCGGTCAGCTCTGCCTTGGCCTCGACCTCGTTGTATTCATCGAAGTTGTTTTCGCCGGTAGTTGCTGCCGGGACCGCAATTTCTTCGGTAATATCCTTACCATCCACGGAAAGCTTAAAGCTCCCTGACGTACCGCCCGAAGCCACGGCAGCGTACATGAAGTAAGTCCCCGTCTTGGCAACCTTCACGGTGTATTCGAGCCATTCACCAGCCTGGTTGTAGCCGACAACGACGCCAGTAGCCTTCTTGTACAGGTCAACTCCCGTATCCTTGCGGTAGTCGCTATCGCCATGATTTTCGGTATCGCTTTCGTTATAGGTGGTGTTGCCCTGGCCTACACCGTTAATGTCGAAATCTTCCATTTCAATCTTGCCCGGGATATCGAGAGGCTTACCTTTGAACATCTCGCGCGGAACCGGCTTGAGAACCAAGCGGAGGAGTGCAGAGCCGTGAGCCGGGAGTTCGATAGAAACGCGGGAAACCGGTCCCAAATCCTTCTTTTTCCAAGCATCGCGGACTTCCACTTCGCCTTCTACGCCAATGTCCTTAAAGTCGCATTCGACGGTCTGGGTTGAGCCATTGTTGTTCAAAAGTGCCACGGCAAGATCGCCGTTCTTCAAAGGTTTGGTCCAAACTTGCTTACCCTGCTTGTCAGAGATGCGGTGTCCCTGAACGCCCAAGGAGTCCTGGTTAATGGCAATCATGTCCTTGTTCAGATAGAGTTCCTTGGTCTCGTTGCTCATGTTACGGACATCGGAACTGATCATGATAGGAGCAGCCATAATAGACCACATCGTCATTTGGGAGCGCTGTTCTTCGTAAGAGAGGCCCCTGTTGCCCACTTCGAGCATGTCCGGGTCGTTCCAGTGGCCGGGCTTTGCAATCTGCCAATACTTGTTGTTCGCATCGATAATTTCGTAGACACCGCGGTACCACGAGGTAGAAATCCATTCGGGGCCAATATCGAAAGTGGTACGCCACAGGTTCGCGATTTTAGGCATCCAATCCTTGTATTCCCACATGCAAATACTGAACACGATATCGCGTCCGGAATTGCGGAGGGCCTTAGACATGGCGGTGTAATCTTTTTCCTGGGTATTCGGGTCGGAATCGCAGTTATCGTACTTCCAGTAGTCTACGCCCCATTCGGCAAGTTTCTTGGCATCCTGTACTTCGTGACCATTGGAACCACTTTCGCTTTGCCATTTGCTATTGTAATGGTGGCAAGTACGTTTACCGCGGTCGCCATAAAGACCAAACTTCAACCCCTTCTTATGCACATAATCGGCTATGGCCTTCATGCCGCTCGGGAATGTCTTCGGATTGTGCGTAAGGTCACCATTAGCATCGCGCTTGGTATCCATCCAGTTGTCGTCAAGGTTAAGGAAAACGTAGCCAGCATCCTTCAAACCAGAAGAAACCATGGCATCGGCAATTTCCTGAATCTGTTTTTCATTGATGTTTTCGTGGAACACATTCCAGCTGTTCCACCCTAGCGGGGGCGTAAGCACCAGAGTGTCGGCACTAGCAAAAGCCGACCCCACCAAACTCGTTAAAGCCAAAGTTGCCAACACTCCAAGCCTGCAACCGCTTTTTTTCTTCAAACCAAACATAGGCACTCCTGTTCCTAATTATTTATTTATCCCCAAGCTAAAAATATTCCCAAAAAACAAAAAAAATCCGCGGTTTACGGAGATTCTTTTGACATTTTATCAATGATGGATATAAAAAACCCCGGAACAAGTCCGGGGTGACAGTTAAAAAGTCCGGGGTGCCGGCATCACCTTACACGTTACCTATTACTTTTTCAGTATTTTCCCGTAGTAGGCGCCACGGGCATTGTTCGTGCCGTTCACGCGACGGCCCTTGAGGTCGAACTTGCCGCGGTCGTAATTCATCTTGAATTCGCCCGTGCGAGTATTGAACTGGCCGATGACGGTCGTATGTTCTTCGTTTCCGTCTTCGCTGTCGATGACAATGCTCATGAATTCAGGCAGTTCCTGACCCGGCTTCACAGAAGCGCCGTTCGCACGCACAGACGATATATTATCCTTGACGAGATAGGCACGCATCGGAGTAATCCAAGCGCCTTCGCCAACCTTCACGAAATCGCCCACGTTGATTTTATCGTCGTCGGAATTTGCCGCGGCAAAACCGTAAGCCTTGCCCAGTTCCGGGTCGCCATCAACCCACTTCTTGTATGCCCAGGTGCCGCGGAAGGCATAGCCGTTAGCCGAGGTTTCCGCATCCGCAGTCTTCTGGAGTGTCAGGGGGAAGGCTTCTTCCATAAGTCTGAAAGTTCCTGATTCACCCATCTGCACCAAGTACGGAGTGTTCGCTGCCAATTCTACATTCCCATAAACCATGGGAACACCTTTAGCATCAGTTATTTTATTGGCATCGACCCAATTGTTCGTAGCCCACACGACCTTCATCTTAACAGCATCATTGCCTTCCTTATCCTTGCCGATGCCGTTATAGCGGAGCGCCGCCTCGAGTCCATTGACATTGTCCGTTTCTACAGAGAACGGGAGTGTCAAAGTCGAATACGTTAATGGAGTAAACTCGCGATTGAACGATAAGCTGTTCACCTTGATTTCGTCAGCGATATTGAGGGTATCCTTACCGTCATAGCTACCATCAATCACAGCATGGAGATTACCTTCATTGTCCTTGGAAACAGTAACGCCAGCCAATTCGCGGACGACCTTGTCCGACGTGGCAAGATTGGAAAGGAAGTCGAAAACTTTAGTCTGGGTTGTCGCCGTGTAAGCGTCTTTGTTGTAGAATTCATGCTTTGCGCCTTCGACAAAATAGGTTTCCGGCTTTTTCTTGGAACCGTTATTTGCGGTCAACGCGGAATCGATGACATAGCTACCGTAAAGAACTGGGGCGTTGAGCGTGAAATTAACTCCTGCCAACATACTACGATATTCACTCGGAATCATAGAATTTGCATCTTGTACAGGTTTGCCAGTTTTAAATAAAACTATATCATCCGCACTACCATGAGCGAGAAACACCGGAGTCTTGTTATATCCAAGAATTTTGGGATTATGTGTAGCCCCCCACAAAGCCACAGCACCATTGGCATGGAAATCTACTCCCTGTTCCCCATACTGGTTTAGACCTCCAATATCATAGGCGTTTTCATTTTCAAACACATAATTAGGAAAGTCCGTTTCGCTATTTGCATAAATATTTTCGATAGCCATAATGGCACCGGCGCTATTGCCGAGAACATAAATACGTTCTGGGTCAACCCCAAGGTCATCTGCATTTTTTCGGATATAGCGAACAGCGGCATTGATATCTTGCACACCACGATAAACGGCACGTGCATAATCCCTTTCAGACACAGTCAAGTCTCCAGAAAGCGTAATATTAGGATATGCGGAAAAATCAGGCGATACTTTTCCTGTCGCAGTTACACCTAGACGGTATTGAATTGAAGCTGTAACAAATCCACGAGCCGCAAGCGAATCACAATAAGCAATGGACTTTTGATCATCATCCTTCGCCCCAGCGATAAAAGCTCCGCCATGGGCGACAATAACTGCGGCACGATTTTTCGCCCCACCATCATCAGGTGTGAAAATATCCATTGTCAAATTTACAGTTTGTATATCAGTTTCATTAGCGAATAATGTTAGATCTATTGAGTACCCCAATGCAGAAGCCAAAGACAATATATCCTGCAACTTGCTAAGATGCGGAACATCCGTCGCATAAACCACGTCCGTAGTCTTTACAACGTCAAACATACGGTCTCTGTAACGTTCATTATCAGCATTCGCGGCAGTCGCAAAGGCGGCAACAGCAAATAAAGCAATCGGTAATTTATAATTAAAAAGAGATTTCATGAAACCCTCCGGTTAAAAACATACAAAATATAACATATTATTTTCTGTTTTATTTGTATCAAACAAAAAAAAGTCCCCCTAGAATGGGGGGACTGTCCTGATGGAGAGAACGAATTTAAGCTTTCTTAGCGATCTACAGGCACCATGAACGCGCGGTTTTTACTGCGCAAGATATAGACGCCCTTGCCAAAACCGGCGTTTTTCATGGTTTTTGACATGTTCGGTACGTCGTTTTCGATAATTTCGATGAATCCGAGGCGCTTTCCGACAAGATTATAAACACTGAACAAAGTCTCCGAAGTGTTGAACCGCAGAGTCGTCACGAAACCGGCCTTGCCGGAGTCCGCAGGTGCAACTACTTTGCCTGTATCCGCAGGCGTGGTCGTCTTGCTGGTATCCTTTGGCGTGACCGTCTTACCCGTGTCCGCAGGCGTGGTCGTCTTGCTAGTGTCCTTTGGCGTAACCGTCTTGCTCGTATCCTTAGGCGGTTCCGTCTTGGTCGTATCCGCAATCTTGTCCATAGGACCATCCAGCGAGTACCTTTTGACGAAATTCCAAATTTCGACGCTCGTGTTGACACTGACAGCCTCGTCCATGGAATACCAATGCCCCTTGCCAGCAATCGTCAGCAAGCGAATTTCGACACCGTCCGAGCAGCCGCTCCACACTTCGAGGGAGGCGGCAGACCCCGGTTTACTTGCCGGGTACGGCTTGGTTACCTTGGAATTCGAAGAACACTTGTTGAACGGCACCCAGCTTTTGAGCGTGTTTACGGTGTTGTTGTAGTTCACCACATCGTCAGTCGTGCCATGCGTGTGCATAATCGGCATCGCGCGTTTGGCCGACGAAGGTCCACCACCGCCGGAAACAGGCGCAATGGCAGCAATCATATCGCTCATCTTGTTTGCGACAACATAACTCATCATGCCGCCCATCGAGAATCCCGAAACATAGACGCGCTTTTTGTCGATGCCGTACTTGTTGTTCATCTCGTTGATGATGGCCTTGATGAAATTGAGGTCCTTGTCTCCACCGGTGTCCCAAGCCTTGTTTTGACCGTTCGGGAACACGACTACAAAACGGCCCGTATCGGCAACTGGTTCCCACTTAGCCGCATTTTTCTGGTAGGCCGCATCCTGATTGTAACCGTGCATTTGGATAATCAACGGACGGTTTTTCTCGATGTTCTTCGGCGCATAGACAAGCATGTTACGGCTCGTACCGTTGACATTAATGTTGTCTGCAACGGCAACTCCCGTAAGGCCCATCAAGGCAATGGATGATGAAATAAGAATTTTTTTGAGTTTGTTTTTACCAAACATACCTTACCCCTTTAAAGTAAAACATAACATCCACCCAAATAGAAAATACTTTCAGGCTTGTGAAACTTCGCAAGCACTCATTTATTTTTCGTTGCGTTTTGTCAAGGCGATTAGAACGCCGCTACGCGGCTACAGACGAAAGACGAGAGAAAAGAGAAAACAACTGGCCCCGGAACAAGTCCGGGGTGACAGTAAAAAAGGTCGGGGTGACAATTAAAAATTACTTTGTCACGGAAATGCGGAGGGCGTGCCCGCCGTTGACGGACTTCACGAAGTAGATTCCGCTCTGTTTCACAAGAGCGTTCACCTTGGCACGGACATCGAATGCGTTCGAAGCATCGACGCGACCGACGAACGAACCGTCAATGCCATAGACTCCATAGGTTCTAGAAGCATCCATGCCGTAACGGAAGCCCTGGATTCTATCCGTCTTGCATTCGTCCTTGCAGAACTCCAGCCAATCGACGTTCACGTTGTTGCCGACAATTTCCACCTTCAAAGCGTGTTCGCCTTTCTCAATTTCCTTTGTCTTGGCAGAAACAGCACTGTATGTGGACCAATCGTTTTCCCCGTTCTGCTTAGCAATAATATCGTCCGTAACGGCCTTCCCATCGATATAGAGCTTGACGCCCGCATTTTCGGAAGGTGTCGCCATGTTCACTTTCACTTCGTAAGTGCCCGTTTCGGCGAAATTCACGGTGTAGCGCAACCACTCGCCTTCAGCGGTGTAGCCGATAGCATAGCCCTTGGACTTGTCGGCGGAATCGAGCTGTACGATATCGACAGGATCTTCGCGGTAGGCCTTGCCCTGGTTGTCGCCATCGGAATCGTAGTAGGCGCGGTTCGACTTGCCCACATCGTAATTTTCCGCTTCGACCTTGCCAGGAATCTTGGCGGCAACGTCTTTGTACGGAGTCGGAGGAGTCATGTCCTGCGTACCGCCCAGATAAATTTCATCCTTGTAGTCGGTACCGACCTTGAACCAGTCGAAGTCTGCATAACCGCCGGCAGTCTTTGTCGCAAAGTTGAAGAGGCCCCAGCGTACGCCCACGAACATGTGGAGGTCGTAATTAAGCTTTACGTCATTACCAATCTTATTCCAAGTGTTGCCATCGGTGCTATAGTAGAAATATGCAGTACCTCGGTCAATGGGCAGGTCAAAATCGATTCGCAGATAAACTTTGGAGTCCGAAAGATTTTCGCTTTTGACAAGACTCTCGCGATCCTTGTTTCCGCTGTACATCACCACCTTGTAGCTGCCACCGTCTTTTGCGAGAGCGACAAAGCCCTTGTCATCTTGCAATGCAACGAGGCCCGCCATGTCGCCATCCTTCATGCCCTTGCCATCCACAAGCGTTCTGCCGGAGCTCTTGGGGCCAAACGAACGCTGCGTAAGCGTGTTCTTCGCATTGACAATGCGGCTATCAGTGCGGCCCGTGGTAATGCGCAAGAATCCCGGATTTGCCGTCAAGGACCAGTTCTTATTATCCGGGTTGTGGTTCCATTGCCATTCGAGCGGAAGCACGTCGGAATCAAAATCGTCAGAAGTCACCATGCCGTAGCCCGGGAGCGGAGATTCCGGCAAGTCAATCGTCGCAGGAGCCTTGGAACCACTCGTCGGAACCGGCCAACCGTCCTTCCATTCCATCGGGACCAAGTGCGACATACGGCCAACCGGGCCGGAATCGCGGAACAAGAGGGCATACCACTTGCCATCCGGCGTATCGAAGATGCCACCCTGCGCAACACCGTTATCGGACAAGAAATATCTTCCGCTAAATCCCGAGAGCAGGTTCTTGGAACGATACACAATTTCGCTACGGCTCTTGCCCGCTGGCCAAGAAATCGTGAACAAGTAGTATTCGCCATTGACTTTTTCCATGTGCGAACCTTCCTGCTGCACATAGTAATTGCTGGTGCCAGTCACCTGGTTCACGCTCACGCCGCCGAGTTTACCGCTCTTGCCGCCTGCCTTCACGCCGCTAGCGTCATCGTTGAGCTGTACGTAGCTAATCTGGTCGCCCGAACCATAGAACACCCAAACCGTGCCATCATCGTCAAAGAACAGCGACGGGTCGTGATAGAACGGGAGCTGCACTTCGGACCACGGGCCATTTTCGACATCGGCGGTTTTGTACAAATGCGTTCTATTCGTCGTGTAAGACGGAGTCAATACATAGAAGAAACCCTTGTGATAGCGGATGCTCGATGCCCACGAACCCTTGCCGTAAGCATCCTGGCCGCCATTCAAGCTGATGTTATTGCCGTTCGAAAGAGTCTGGTAGGCATAACCCACCGTGCGCCACTGTGCCAAATCCGTACTTTTGAAAACAGGCACGCCCGGCGCAAAATGCATCGTGGTCGTTACCATATAATATGCATCATCGACACGGACAATCGAGGGGTCCGGGCTATCGACATACATAATCGGGTTATTGACCTTCACGGCAAAACTATTCACAACAGCCGCCGCCAAAACCGTAAAAGCGGCAGATTTTGCCATTTTACTAAACAATCCCATAGACACTCCTTTTTCCAACCTAACTGGATAAGATCTACAACTATAATCTATCCCGTTTACTGCAATTATTTACAAAGCAATGACCCCTTTTTATGGATTTTTTATCAATAGGCCTCGCCGCAAAATTCACGGACTTAAATCAATGATTTTTCAATAAGTTTATTTTTGTTTACATACAAAATGAAATTTTCTCAATTTTCTCAACGCTTTATTTTTTTTCACAACACCATTTCGCAACACCAACGATTCATCCATCTATATTTTGGTTAGGTCTGGCGCAAAAATGGGGCTTGGTTGGACCGGGTGAACAAAATGTTTGGAACATTTAACAAAAAAAAGGAGTCGCTATGACCATGTTCAAATCCATGGCATTTGCAGGATCAATCGCAGCGCTTAGCTCTATGGCATTCGCCTGGAGCGTAAGCGGCACAATCACCTCAGAAGGTTCGGGCCGAGCACTTTCCGGTGTCAAGATTACATCTTTCAACTATGCGGGTGTAGAATCCACATCAGGCGCAGACGGTACATTCACAATCTCTAACGAGAGCGCCGGTTTGCACTCCGCAATGGCAGCCAAGGCTTCCATCGGTTTCAGCAACAACATCATTACCATTTCCGGCATCAAGGCACAAACCGTCACCGTGTCCGTGATGGACGCACTCGGCAAGGTTTGTGCATCCCAGACGCAGCACTATGTCAACGGGTTCATGACATTTGACTTGAACAAGAGCTCCGCCAAGGGTGCAAAGTTCCTCCGCATCAACGTCGATGGCAAGGGTGCCACCTACCAACTCGGCAAGACTGTTTCACTCATGAAAGAAGGCGACCCGCTGCCGTTCTTGCAATTCTCTCTGGATGGCTACAAGAACACCACTTACCAGGCCAAGGCCGAAGTCGAAACCGATGTCCAAGTCAAGATGACAAGAGGCTCGAATGAACCGACCAGTTCGGCATCGAAACCCGAAAGTTCTTCTGCCAAGGTCGAAGAAAAATCCAGTTCTTCGGAACAAACAGCAGAATCCTCTTCTGCCAAGATTGAACAGATCATCGTTGACTGCGCCGGCAAGACAGCAAAGCCCGTAGATAAACAGAACATGGACGTGACCGTCGATGGCAAGAAACGTACATTCATTATGCACGTGCCGAGCGCCTACAAAGGTGACAAGCCCGTACCGCTCGTTATTGACTACCACCCGATTGGCGGTAGCGGTTCAGGCGAATTTGGCAGTTCTCCGTACAAGGCCAAGACTGACCCCGAAGGCGTAATCACGCTTTACCCGGACGGCACTAGCAAACCGGGTGGAATGGGTAACGGCTGGAACGTCGGCCCCTGCTGCTCCAACGATGACGACGTCAAATTCTCTTACGCAATGATTGACAAGCTCAAAGAAATCGCCTGCATCGACCCGCAGCGCATCTATGCAACGGGCTTCTCGATGGGTGGCGGTATGAGCAACCACGTGGCTTGCATGATGTCCGATGTCTTCGCCGCAGTCGCTCCGGCAGCTATGGACTTGAACAAGACCAACAGCGCCGCTTGCAAGAGGGCACGTCCTATCTCTGTCATCAACTTCCGCGGCACAAACGACCCGGTCTGCAAATATCAGGGCGGCGATAGCGGCTTCAATGACGGCTTGAACTTCCTCGGTGCCAAGGGAACATTCGAATTCTGGAAAGAAAAGAACGGATGCACCGGCTCCGCAACCAAGAATTCCAACGGTTGTGAAGAATACTCCAACTGCAAGGACGGCACGAAGGTTGTGCTCTGCACCAAGCAGGGCGGTGGTCACGACTACGGTGACGCTAGCATTGGCTGGCCGTTCCTCAAGCAGTTCACGCTCCCGGCAGAATTCGTGAAGTAATTTCATTCATAATTCTATACACTACACCAAAAATCGCTCCGGGTTTCCCGGGGCGATTTTTTTTGTCAATGGTTATTAATAAACCATAGTTAATTGTTTTTGCAAAGCTATTACACGTTGTTCTGTAATTTATTTAACCGCCGAAGCTATAACAACTAATGACTAACCGCCTGCTTTTTTGCGACAGACAAATTTACAACATACTTCAAAACACCAGCCTCGCCGACCTTCTCCAGCGCAAGCCTTAGAATTCCAGCAGCGGCCGTCGTATCGTCCAGCGCACGGTGGTGATTAAAGTCCGGCAGTCCAAGCGACTCCGTGAGTTTATGCAAGCTATAGCTCGGTTGCCCAGGAAACACACGCCGCGAAAGCTTTACCGTACAAAGTCTCGGCGGATTGAACTTGATGCAGCAACGTTTGAGTTCTGACGTCAAGAACTTGCAATCGAACTGAACGTTATGCGCTACGAAAATGCGGCCTTCCAAAAGCCCAGCTACATGTTCTGCAATCGCTCCGAACTGCGGCTGACCATTAACCATCTCGTCGGTAATCCCCGTCAACTCACGCACAAAAGGCGTAATCGGCTGCCCCGGATCCACAAGCGAGTGGTACGTACCAACAACTTCGGGACCGTCCATCAGGACAATCCCAATTTCCATAATTCGATTATTTTCGTTATGACCACCGGTCGTTTCTAAATCGACTACCGCAAATTTTAACAATGCACACTACCTGACAGGGATATCGATATCGAGCGTTTCCATCCCATCGCGAGCCTGCACACGAGCCAACATAACTTTGGACTTCGGACGGCCATAGACCGGCACGACGAGCAAATTGGAAACTCCGCTAAGTTCGCTAGGAACGGCCTCGGTATCATAAGCCGTTTTCGTAAAGATTGGATTTTTGCCGCCATCGTACAAGAAATACGTCAACTTGCGAGGCATCCCCTTCTTGATTTGGGCCGTCTTGACCTGGAAATAAATGTAGCCGCCCTTCGGGACTTTCCTCAAGCTATCCTTGATTTCTTCTTCCGTGGCAAACTCGGCTTCCATGGAAAACCTCACGTTCTTGCGCACGCGCTCCGGATCTTCGTACTCGACCATGATATTGAATTTGGCATCTTCGGGAATGGCACTCTGGCGGATATCCCGAATTTTGGAATTATTCTGGTAGTATTCCCAACGGCCATTATCATGCAGAATAACTGTAGCCCCGTTCGAAGCAGTCGCCATGATATCGTCGGCGAAGGAATTTACTGCACAGAAAAAGATAAGAGCTGCCAAAGCCCTTATAATGTTTCTCATTCCACCCATAAATACTCCATTTTTTTGAAAACATCCCAACATTGAACCAAATATACATTCAAAAATGGCTTTTGTGTAAAAACGTAATTTTTAAAACATTTTTAAAATTTTACATTTGTGATATCATACACAAAATCATGTCTGGAATAATTCGATTTGCACCAAGCCCTACAGGATACCTTCACGAAGGCCATTTGCTTTCGGCCCTCTACGTATGGGCTGCCGCAAAGAAATGGGATTTAAAGGTTCACTTGCGAATCGAGGACCACGACCAAAGCAGAGCCCGCCCCGCCTACATTGCAGGCATCCGTGAAGATTTAGCATGGCTCGGGTTCCACTACGATTCCGAGAGCATCCAAAGCGCCCGAAGTTCCGTTTACGAAGCCGCCCTCCGCAAACTCGAAGCAAAATCGCTCGTCTATCCCTGCTATTGCAGCCGAAAACAGCTCCAGGAAGAAAATCCCAAGAGCGAAACCGGGGAGATAGTGTATCAAGGGAAATGCTTTAGACGAAAGAACGCCGCTACGCGGCTACAGACGAAAGACGAAAGACAAGTTTCCCGCTCGGAGGCGGACGATAGGATCCATGAAATTCAAAACATTATGGACCCTATCGCGGAGCTCCAAGGTGACAAAAGCAATTTGCTCCTGGGTGATAGATTGAGACAAAAGACGATAGACGAAAGACAAAAGATTGGAGATTCATGCTCGGAGGCGGAAATGACAGAAGAACGTCCTCACAGTCTTCGGTTTATCGTCCCGGACAAAGTTATCGACTGGCACGACTTGCGGCTGGGCGATTTTCACGAAAATCCGAAATTGCAGTGCGGGGACTTCCCGATCCGCGACCGCGAAAACCAGTGGACGTACCAGTTTGCCGTCTGCGTCGATGACATTGACGAAAACATCACGCATATCGTCCGAGGCGAGGACATCCGCAATTCCACGGCTCGACAAATCGCGTTGATGGAAGCGCTCGGCCGCACAAAACTTCCAATTTACTTACATCATCCTTTGATTTTTGATACAAACAATAAAAAACTTTCAAAGCGCGAACTCGCCCACAGTTTAAGGCAAGATAAAGAAGCAGGCATCACCCCCGAAATGCTCTTCGGACGCGTCAGCCACAAGGCTCATCTCACCGAAAATGATTCGCCAATATCACTAAATGATGCGATTTTCATCACTATGAAGAGCATCCCTTAACCAACGAACCCAAAAAAATTTTATATTCGTGGCATGGCATCAACTTCAATGTCTGCGACAATAGAAAAGATTCGCGAAGAAGCAACAGTGTTTGAGAGTAGGGACCTTCTGCTCTGTTTTTCGCAAAAGAATAAATTTCAATCTCCATTACTTATTGACTTCGGCGACCAATTTTACGAGACATGGCTAAAAGAAATTAAGCCGCGAACGCTCGCGTCATTTTTCCCGATTTCCTCGAAATACGACGAAGAACGTCAAAAGTCCGATTTGGAGAATTTCCGTAAAATACTCAAATCCAAAAGGGACGACTTCTGTTGCCAAGATTTGTACATGGTAGCAGGTTTCGTCAAGTGGGGCGAAAAGACACTCGCACCATCATTGCTCATACCGCTGGACTATAATTTCGAACACGACACAGTCGCCATATCGTCACGTTCCCCTATCGAGAACATTGCCCTCCAATCGCTTGACAAGGACACCAAATTCCCGGTCGCGTCCGACTTCGTCAAGAACGACAGCTTCGAAATCAAAAAGTTCTTCGATACGCTCGAAAAAAAGATTGCCGCCAAAACCGATTGGAAGTTCACGCGTAACGGTTGTTGCATCACGTTCTACAGCACCAACAAGCTGCTCCTCAAAAAGAACTTGTCCAACGAATGCTGGGCCACCGCAAAAGTCGCGAACAATGCGTTTTTCAACGCCACCATCGGCAACGACGGATTCTTGCCGCAGCCGTCTCTCTTTGAAGAAACGACTTACGACCATGTCTATAACCCGGCGAACCATTACTTCCCTTATACAACCGATTCGCAGACGAACAAGGCTGCTATAGACGCGCTCAATGACCAAGCAACAGCTTACGCCATACAGACGCTCCCCGGTTCGGATAAAGCAAAACTCGCCGTAAACATCGTCGCAGATTTGATCCAGCAAAAGAAAAAAGTTTGCGTCATAAGCCGCAGGGCTATTTCGAAACTGAATTTCGAGACCGCATGGAAACCGCCGTTCCGCTCGTTCCAAAGCCCCGAACGCGAGACACTCCAAAAGGTACTCAACGAAACACGTGCAAATTTCGTCGCCTACAACGACGTGGTGAACAACCCTCTCAAACCGAGCGGCGCAAAGCTCACGGACTTGCTTGACGAGATGTCGAAAATCAAGCAAGTAAAGACGAAATTCCCTAGTGAAATTTTCAAGAACATAGACAAGGTTCCTTATCAGAAATTCAAGTCCATGCATGCCAGTCTCAAGCAGATGACGCAGCTATTCTTTGAACAAAATGGAATCGAAGTTTACGACTCGTTCTTCGACATCAAAATGCCCGCCTTTTCACTTGACCGCAAGAACTCGGTCGGTGAAGACCTGGAGCATGCCAAAGAACTGATCGAAAAGATAAGACCGTTCTTGGAATGTACAAAGAAGTCGAACCTCTATCCCTGCGGATTAAAGCTTGCCGACCTTCCGGATTTGATCAACCTGTTCAAGAAAAGCTTCGACAATGATTTGCCGGGATTTGAAGAATGGAATCTCCACTCCAATGGTTGGGTGGCCTATCAGGACGACTTGATGGACTTGCCCAACGCCGGTACACGCTGGTCGAACTACCGCCGCAAAGGTTCCGACATCTATACAGACAACGCCATTGACGAAAATGTTTTCGATGCGCGAAACGAATTTGTAGATAGTTTAAGTTCTACACTCAGAAGCCTTTCGGACCATTACCGCAGGCCCAAGCGTTTCTTGCTGACCGTTTTCAAAAATCCCAAGAGCATCGTCTCCGACGAAATGTTGGTCGAAAAAATTGATGCGCTTATCGAACTGCAAGATTGCAAGCACAAGTACAAGGATTCTTCTGTACTCGCCATGCGTCTGTTCGGCAAAGACTGGAAGTTCGAAAAGACGGATTGGAAGGAACTTTCAGAAAAGATCCACCACTACTACTCGTTCCGCGCAAGAAATAAAAGCTGTGAAGATTTCGACCACCTCGTCCATGTCCTTGAGCAGTGGCACCTATTCAGGCCATTCGTCGATGAACTGGACGATATCTTGTCGAACATCGAATTCTTGCAGAAGTGCTTACAAAGCATAAGCAAATCTCTGAACTTTGAAGAATCCATCGACAACGAAAACATCGATGTGTGGATTGAAAAAATCGAGTCGTGGTCAAGCCATTGGAACGACCAAGATATTTACTTGCAACTTTGCGAACACATGGACAACATCGCAGACTCTCCATGTGAAAACTTGGCCCAATTCGTGAGGGACTCCAAGAACGCGAACGTCGATATCGCCATGGCATTCGCCCGGACCTGGACTAGCAGCCAGATTCAATCTGTGACAGCAAAATGCCCAGGACTGTTCACGACAACATCTAAAAACAGGAAGCAGAAGAGCGCCCAGTACAGGGCCTTGTTAGACCAATTCTCAAATGCGAACTTCCGCGAAGCACATGCACTCGTCGAAAAGCACCCGCATCTGCTTCAAAGCGTTACTCTGCCACAAACGTACGAACAAAATTTTGGTTCCTTTGACGTTGCTTTGTTCTTAGATGCCGATTGCACCACCATTGCCGAATCCATGCCTGGAATCTACAATTCCAAGAAGGCTATCCTATTTGGCAATCCTTGTTCGCCATCGTTTGAAACGCTCCCGCTAGATGCCTGCGACATGGACCTCTCCCAGCAGTCCATCTTCTTTAAGGACAACATGCTTTCGGCATCCATCCGCAAAGGGATTCCGACTAGGGTCATTGGTTATACGTCGCAATATGCGGATTCCACACTTTTCAGTTTTGCGAACAAGAACATTTACAACAACGAAATAGTGCAATTTTCAAAATCGACCTTGCCTACAAACAAGTTGCATACAATCAAGGTCGTTCGTGACAAAGTATCCTCCATCGCAGAACATGCGTTGTTGCATGCCGCCAAGAATCCGAGCCAGACGCTTGGCATCGTGACGTTCAGCCAAGCCCTCAGCAACGAAATCGAGAGCGCACTTCAAAAGGCGCTGGAAAAGTACCCGGCACAAGCGAAGTTTTTTGCACAAGGTAATTTACAGAACAAGTTCTATATCAAAACCGTTGAACGCGCCGTAGATTTGTATCGCGATGTCATTTTCGTGTGTCCCGATATCGAAAGCGCGACAGCCGCTACAGGGAACCGCAAGCTTTCGATTTGCACTATACTTGCAAAACAAAGGCTCCACGTGTTCATGACAGCCGAAGATTCGGACAAACTCGCAAATTCCAAGCCTGGATTGTTCCTCGAATGGGTTAATCAGCTCAACGCAAAAGCCGAAATCGAGGATAGACAAGACGAAAGCATCATCGAATCTACGCTCAACGAACAAATTAAGAGTGTGTTCAAAGCAGAAGACATTCCGTTCAGGGAAAGCCTTGCTCAAGGCGGTATTCCAATTGGACCGGTAGTCGTCGATGCCTACAATTCCAAACGTTTCCTTGCAGTTGTAGAAACCGACTCTTGCAAGGGACTTTATAAGGAATCCGTCGAAGACCGCGAATACCTGCGTCCGATTACGCTCACGAAGTTCGGTTGGAACATCTTTTACATTTGGCTTCCACAATGGAATATTTCCCATGCCGATGAAAAAGAGAATCTCATCACGACCATTGCCATTGAGCAGAGCGTCGCACCGCCACAGCAAGACTCCGAAGAACAAAGCGAAGACGAAGATACGGAATCGCAGTCTGCAAGCATCGAACCTTATATCGTAGAGCACCCCGCAATCGAAGGTACTGCCGATGACATGCCGATTTTGGAGCTTTCAACAGCCCAACTCATCCAGCAGTTGAAGTTCTACGTCGATCACGAAAGTCCTATCCACAGCGACCTTTTGTTGCAAAGAGTTTTGGACTTGCACCACATAGAACGTGTCGGTCCAAAGATGAGTTCTGTTTTGAACGAGACCATCAAGCAGGCCTTGCATGAGAAACAGTTTATCAAGACGGGTCAGTTTTTCTATTCGCTCACGAATAAGCAAGTAAAGCTTCGCGACCGTTCCAAGAGACCCGACAACGAACGCAAGTTGGCTTACATTTCGCCCGAAGAACGTGCCGTATTCAAATCCGCCTACGACGAAAGCACCATCAAGCAATCGCTAGGCGTGATGTAAGTTAGGCAACCGACCCCGCAACGGAGTGCGGGGTGACAAGCGTAAGAACAACGGAGTGCAGCGGACAACAACAACAATAGCAGGCTTAAGCCTGCTATTCCTGTTTACTAGCCACTATTTACAAACCACTATCTAGCGGATTTTTACAACGAAAGCGTTGATGTTGTAAGCAGAGAGTTCGCGAGCTTTATCCTCAGCGACCTTACGCTTGTTCCATCCGCCACCGCGAAGCTTGTAGAACGGCGTATCGAAGACCACCTGGATGGTATAACCGGTACTCGCACTAAGCTGAGCCTTGCGCCTCTGGGCGGCATCGAAATCACCTACAGCTTCGAACTGGAGCATGTAGAAGCCATCAGATTTGTCGTTCTTACCCGAAACCTTAGCAGGGATAGCGGAATTGCTTGTCGTATCGCGGAGCGAAGCACTGAGCGTAGGCTTGTACTCGTTGCCGCGGAAAAGAGAGTCCAAATCAGTTGGCGATCCGGCCCAAGCCAAAGCGCATAAAGAAGCTGCAATTAAAATCTTTCGCATGACTGAAATATAGAAAAAAGCCTCCCCGAAGGGAGGCTTTCATTTTTTATAAATAAGTTTTAGTTACCTGTTTGCTGTGTTATAGCCGGAGTATTACGAAT